>CAYVTN010000260.1:1600-4684 GCA_964454395.1 uncultured bacterium
GAACTCGACGGGGAAGGGGAGCTCCCAACGGTTGGTGGCGAGGTGGAAGTGAGGGTGTGGGCCCCACGCGGGCGGCGTGCCCCAAGGCCCATTCATCCTTGGCTTCCACCGTGGCGATCAAGGCCCGGATGGTGCCGTTGATGTATTTTTGGACTTCTTTGTTAACCTCAATATTGTCTATGGCCGTGGCCGCCATTCGCCCCAAAGTCATTATAATCCTCACCATATTCTTGCTAAAATAGTTGGGTATGTTTTTGAATAAAATGAAATAACCGGCCAGGGTATTTTTAACCAGCAGCGGCACCGCCAGCAGGGAGCCGGGTTGCCGGTCGCTTTGATCCAGGCCGGCATACTTGTAATCCTTCATCAGATCGCCGATCAACAATTCACTTTTATGCTGCACCACCCAGGTCTGGATTTTTTTATCTATAGGGATCAGTTCATTGATTACCCCTGTGTCATCAGCATAGGTACAGATAAAAACCGTGGAATTGTCCTGACGGTGGTACACCGCCAGGGCAATGCGGCTGGCTTCCATCAATTGCTGCACCATATTCAACACCGTCCAGCAGACATCGTTGACCGTATCCGCCTGGCTGATCTCCTTGGAAATGTCATCCAGCATTTTAATGTCCCCGATATTTTTCTGCAGACCCTGGTCGGAACGTTTTAGTTTCTCACGAAGATGGGCGCCCGACTCTTCGGCGCTCATGGAGGTGTGGTTGTCCAGCACATAGCTGACGGCATTCAGGATGGTATGCGGGTCAAAGGGTTTGACAATCAGATCACGGGCTCCTTCGTGGATGGCCAAAAAGGTGGTTTTGATATCCACTTTATCGGCTACGAAGATCACCGGGACTTCATCGGTTTTCCATTTTTCCTTGATCAGGCGCAGCAGATCAATGCCGTCCATATCCGGCATGTTCATTTCGGTCAGCACCAGATCATAGTACTGGGAATCAAGATACCTGAGGGCTTCCACGCTGTCATTGGTGGAATAAACCTTATGGCCGACTTCCGTCAAAATCTCGGTTAAGATCCGGCTGTTGCTTTTATCGTAATCAACCACAAGTATGTCGGCCATGGTTCCCTTCCAGATTAAAAGTATTTGGCTAAGTATCGTCCCTGAACGCCCAAAAGATAAATTGAACTTGCCTGAAAATGTGGTGAGGGCGTACGATCCGTCCGGGCATCAATGACAATACGCCCCGGCTTTGGGCATGCGTAAGGGCGCGGCGCTTGTCCCGCGAATGCTGGGACGCCGCGCCCTTACGGCCTAGAGCCCAACTTACCGTGCCCATGGCGCCGGTCCTCTTGATTATTTTCCTTAACTAAACACCTCAAGTGGTCGTTTTTATGGGTAGAAAGAAAGCTTTAACAAAGGACCGCTCATGGATATTCTGGTGCATCACGTACAAGACCCGGCCGGCCTGGAACGCATCCAACATTTTCGCTACCGTCTCTTCGCCCAGCAGGGATTACAAAATATGCCGGATATGGACCACATCCATCTTCGCCATGACGATCAATTGGATGATCAATCCTGGGTGATTGAAGCCTGGGACCGGGACAGCGGCCAGACCCTGGCCACCATGCGCACCACGCCGTTGGCAGCCGCCAACCTTAGCGGTGAATTGGAGGAAAAATGCGCGTTGCCGCTGCTGTTGGAATTCATGGACCAACGTCATCTGAGTTTTTCCACCCCTGTGCTTATCGATCCCCGTTACCGCAGCAGCAGCCTGGCTTTAACCTTGGGCAAAGAACTTTATCAGTTGGTGCAGGCAGCAGGCATTGAACTGGATCTCAGTTTAGCCCCTTTGGCCACGGCCGGCGGACTGTTGGCGCTGGGATACCGCCCTTACCGCCATCCCGTGCGGTTGGACGGCCAGGCGGGACTGCATCTGCCTTTATGTCTGCCGGTCCGGGATCGCACCTTTTTAACCCGCATCAACAGCCCTTTCCGGCATCTATGCAACGCTCCTTATGAGCCTCTGGAAGAACGTCTTCAGGAAACCTTCACCTTTTGGCAACCTTATCCTTTTGCCGACAGCCACTTAACCAAAATCAAACAAATGAATCTTTTTCCCGGCATGGATAAAAGTGATCTGAAAACCTGTTTAAAATATTTTTTGGTGTGCCAGTTCTATCCCGGCGACATGCTGATTGCGCCCGATGAAACAGAAGATTTCTCCTTTGTCATGCTTGAAGGCATCCTGGACCTGAAAACGTCCCACCAAGCCGGCGCCCAGCCTTATGCTTCTTTATCCGCCGGAGAAGGCCGCTTTATAGCCGAACATACCGGACTGGCGGCCTCCGGCATTTCCGCGGTTTTCAAAACCGCAAGCAAATTGATGTTTATTGCACCTCTGCTTTTGGAAAAAACAAAACAAAAACAACCCGCCCTGGCCCTGCAGTTGATGGAAGGGCTGCACCGGCTTACGTTGCGCCAACACTTTAAATATGAACAACACCTCATGGAACATTCCCGCCATCTGGACCGGGTTCTGAACAATGAATTCATTGCCCCCGACATGCCGGGCGACGAGGAAGAAGGATTAACGGAAGAAAAAATCCCTAAAAAAGGCTTGGAATTGTTGCTGCGCCGCCACAGCCTGGGACAGACTATTGAAATCAACCGCTTGTTAAAATTAGGCTTTGAGGACCACAGAACCATTTTGAATCTTCATGCCGGACTTGGCCTGACCACTCAAATGTTGGCGCGCCACTTTCCCCACAGCCAGGTGATCGGGGTGGAGCCTGATCCCTTTTTGCGGAGAAAGGCGGAAAAATTGTTAATGACGGAAGAAGCCGGCGCTGCCTGCCAATGGCTGGACGGCAGCGCCGACAACATTCCCTTGCCCAACAGCAGTGTGGATTTTGTCTACGCCCACTTTTTATTCCAGCGTGGCGGCACGCCTTTTGAAGTATTGCAGGAAATTAAACGGGTGACCAAGTCAGGCGGCAAAGTGGTGATCATGGATGTGGATATTCAGGATATGTTAATTTATCCCGAGCCGAAGGGCTTCAAGGATTTTCTGGCCCGCATCGCCCGGGCTCAGGATTTCATGTATGAAAAACCTTTCA
>CAYVTN010000261.1:0-4675 GCA_964454395.1 uncultured bacterium
CACCTTGGCCGTGGGCTTGTTCGCTTCCAAAGATTTCGGCGGTGTATCAGGATTGTTCTACGGTGGTGGGTTTGGTCAGCTGGGCACCCAGTTGATCGGCGTTCTGTCAGTCCTGGCCTGGTGTCTGGCCGCCGGATTCATCCTCTTCGGTCTTATCAAAATAACGGTTGGTTTGCGTGTCAGCGCTGAAGAGGAACGCCGCGGATTGGATATTACAGAACACGGCATGGAATCCTACAGCGGGTTCCAGATCTTCACCACCGAATAGGAGGACTGCATCATGAAACTGATTATCGCATATATACAGCCACAACGTTTGACGGAAGTTAAAGATGCCCTCGCGGCCGCCGGAGTAGGCAAAATGTCGGTCACCAATGCCCTGGGCTGCGGCCAGCAGATGGGCTACGAAGAAAGTTACCGTGGGGTTAAATTAAGCGTCAATCTGCTTAAAAAAGTCCGCTTGGAAATCGGCGTGAATGATGAATTTCTGGACAAAACCGTGGAAACCATCATGAACGCAGCCGGTACCAACACCATCGGCGACGGCAAAATCTTTGTCATCGACCTGGTGGAATGCCACCGTATCCGTACCCGGGAAAAGGGTAAAAAAGCCATCGGGTAAGATCGATTGTCAAAAAAATCCCCCGCAAGACCTTACGGGGGATTTTTTTGACAGTTGTAAAATGCGCCGTCACAAGTTGGTTTATGACGCCACTTTAGCAAATTTGCCAAAGTGGCGTCATTAAAAAAGCCAATAATCCGTGCCGTGAATAGTCGATCAATTCAAACTGAACGGCATCTCATATTCGATCAATTCATCCGGATCCTCACAGTAATGCAATGCTTCCAAAAATTGGATAAAGTCCTCGATATTCCTTTTATTTTCTTTATATTCTTTGAAGCTTTCCAGGGTCAATTCCTTGATAATATCCAGACCGTCTGACTGTTGTTTTTCAAAAGGCTTTGAATCCATAAGGGGGACCTCCTTTTTGTCTTCATCAATAGTGTCGTCTCTTTTCACCCTAAACTTAATGGGGACCCTGGTACAAGGAACTTGCCCGCCCTACCCGGGGTCAATCGCACAGGTCAAAAACTCCTTGAAAGGAGGACAAGACCGATGGAAAAAAGGAACATTAAGGCTTACAGTTTAATAATATTTTTTTTCTTTCTGGGACTCGGCAATCCAGGGTTGGGATGGCTGGGGAGAAGCAATAGTTTTTTACCTTCCGGAAAACCGGCGCAATTTTTCAAAGGCCCCCTTTGGGAAGCACCCCGCCACATTAAGACAGGCAATGAACAAAAACAACTTTTCCCGGAAAAAGAAATACCCCGGTATTTACAGAGAACTTTTAAGAACTCGGTTTGAAAATATATCCCGGGTGGCGGGCAAATGAAGAGGCAGGTCGAAAGATTAAAAAAAATCCTTTTGCCCCGTTAGTTGCCTGGGCAAAAGGATTTTTTGGATAAATTCCCCTCGGTAAGCCGCAGGGAATTGAATTTTAGAGGGCAAGGAGAACAACCACGCTGCATGCATCGGGCAGGCAGGAGAAGCTATTTTCCGGATTTAACCTTTACATTGACTTCCGTGACGCCCGTAGGCGCTTGATTGGCCTGCCCGTCGGCAGTTCTCTTTACAACTCCTGGTTCATCAGCCTGGCCGCTCATGTCGTTGGCGGTTACTCTTTTTTCCAGAAAATACATGAAGGATCTCACCAAAAGGCCGCCGCGTTCCGCGGCATCAGGCAGAGGGCTGATGCCATAATCGCCGGGCATGCCGTAGGTAGGTGCCACAAAAATAGGCCCCATGGCCACGGCACCGCCTTGCTCGGACTTAACCTTGACTTCCACACTGGTGCCCTCGGACTCATCACCCTGGGCTGCTTCGGCATCCCTATCCCGCACCCGGTAGACCGGAACCGCCTTGGCAATCACCCGTGTACGGGCGCCATACCTTTTCATGGACACTTCCAGCAGGAAACGATAATCTTCATCGACAAAGTCCACCTCTTTTTGTCTAACGATTTCTTCAGGCAAAACCGTATCGGGCGTGCTTTCCGCATCCTGACGATGGCGTGATTTGTGATACTGGGCCAGGGCCATGAACAAATCATCGGTCATGACCTGTTTAACTGCCTCCAGCGTGTCCGATTCATTGACGGGCAGCACCCGTTGGGCCTGTGATTTTCTCAATACCTGATCGGAAGAAACGTTTTTATCTTCAATCCATTTGTAATGGTGCGGTCCTGCATGGGCCAACACACTAAGTCCCAACATAATTCCCACCATGATTGTAATGCCTGTCTTATTCATCTCACCCTCCTAAATGCTTTTTAATGGCCACGGCTTACGCAGCTGTCAAGCGTTTATACGCTTCCCAATATTTTTCCGAAGTTCGTTTAACCACATCATCCGGCAATACCGGCCCCGGCGGTGTTTTGTCCCAGCCCGAGCTGAGCAACCAATCCCGGACATATTGCTTGTCATAAGACGGCTGCGATTGTCCCGGCTGGTAGCCGGCCAAAGGCCAGAAACGGGAGGAATCGGGCGTCAATACTTCATCGATCAGGACCAGTTGTCCGTTGATTAGGCCAAATTCGAACTTGGTATCGGCAATGATGATCCCCCGTTCGCGTGCATAGGCAGCAGCCCGGCTATAAATGTCCAAGCTTTGTGTTTTGACGGCCTCGGCCGTCTCCTGCCCTACAATGGAAGCCGCTTCCGCAAAACTGATATTTTCATCATGATCGCCTATTCCGGCCTTGGTCGAGGGCGTAAATATCGGTTCCGGCAACCGGGCCGACTCCTGCAAGCCCTTGGGCAGTTCAATACCGCAAACCGTACCGTTTTTTTGGTATTCCTTCCATCCCGAACCGGTAATGTAGCCCCGCACGATGGCCTCCACCATCACCGGCTGTGCCTTCCTAACCCGCATGCTTCGGGGCGCCAGTTGTTGCAGCAACTGCTGATCCTTAATCACGTCTTCCAACGGCCGGGGTGACAGATGATTGGGGACGCCGGCGTTAAAATAATTAAACCAGAATTTGGAAAGCCTGGTCAGAACTTCGCCTTTGCCGGGAATGGGCGTGGGCAGCACCACATCAAAGGCCGAAAGCCGGTCAGTGGCTACCAGCAGCAAGTCCTCTCCCAAATCGTAGATATCCCTGACCTTGCCCTGTTTGACGAGCTTAATGCCCGGAATGGTAATGGCATTCAACATCAATGGTCCAACTCCTTATTTTTTTCTAAGATCCGGACGCCGACGCATCCATCGTCCCATGCAGGGGCAATTCATGAATTGTCCCTGCATCAATTACGCCTCGTGCATAGATTCCAGACGCCCATCAACGCCTGTCTTTGCTCCCGCGCCGATCCGGATAGGCTGACGATCAGCCGGGATAATACAGGGGAATAATAACTTTTTGTCCTTCCTTCAGATCAACGTTCAGGGGAAAACCTTCGCGGGATTCTCCCTGCAGTCCTTCCACGCGGATTTCCAAGTCCTGTTTACCTGCCGCCAACGGCAAACGCACCAGGTGAAACCGGTTGGGCAATGTGCGCCACGATCTGGTATCAGCCTGTTCGGTGGCATAGGTAAACACATTGGTCGCCAGCCCCACCAAGGCATTGAGGCCCTTGTTTTTGCTATGCGTGGCTTTGCGCACATTATAGGCCGCAATGTATTTTGCCGTGGCCCGGGCAATGGCCTTGGCACTGATCAGCCCCAGCCGTTGTTCCAGGTTTTTATAGGCAATCATGCTCAGCGGTTCCACCACTTGGCTGGTGTAAACATCCCCCGCAGGCGTCCCCACCCGCACCTGTCCTATGACCGGTTCCCGGGGAATAAATTCGGGAAAGGCCACCTTGAGCACATAGGGTTTGTGGTCGGGTGTCTCAATCGGCACCGAAGTATAGGTGGTTCTTTTAGAGGGAATCAGGCCGTCATAAATCACCAACAGAACTTCGCTTCGCTTTCTCGGGCGCGCGGAGGGTATCGCCTGATCCTTGAAGGTGTGGCGCCAGTGCCGGTATTCATCGTCAAATCCGAGCCAGCGTGAGAGCCTCAGCAGGTCTTGTTTAACCACATCCGGCATGGGCATGTTGAACTGCCGGTTATAACCAACAAATCCCTTATAGGCTTTTTTGTAATCGATGTAGGCATTGTTGTAGTCGCCTTGCGCTTCATATACAAAGGCCGCCAGGTAACGGGCAAAGGCATCTTCGCTGTAAACAGCCTTGCCTTCATACTTGTCATCGATCTGAAGCAAGCGGGTATTGACCTTCCGGGCTTCCACCCCGGCACCGGAAAAATCCCCCTGGTAGAGATAGTTGAGCGCTTTCACGGCGTTGACCATGACTTGTTCAAAATCCTCGCCGCTGTAATCCATGGTCATGTCATTGACCAGGAAGGAGGCTGCCGCCTGGGTCACGCTGGTGACGGAAAATTCATCTATCAGGCGCTCGGCTTCTTCCAGTTCCTGATTGCTGACTGAATAATCCCCCACCCGCTGCAACAGAGCGCCCCTATCCAAATAATACAGCAACGTGTTGGCGCCTTGATAGGCGGTTTGTTTGGGCGTGACCAGGGACAAGGCCTCTTGATAATTGCCCTGGGCGGTTTGACGTTCCACCTTCATCGTAATTGGCGTCCCGGCACAACCACCCACCAGCATCGCCC
>CAYVTN010000262.1:0-4644 GCA_964454395.1 uncultured bacterium
TTTCTTCAATGCCGCCCGCGGGTAAGGTCACAACCCTTGCGTGCGGTTTAATTAAAAATGCCCTTTCCGCAACAAGAACTAGTTACCTGTTTTGATACAATTATTCCTGCTCCAACCACAAGCGTTCTCAATAGGTCTTGGGCTGCAAGCGGCGCCACTGCTCAAACAACTCCAGAACAGCTGCGCGTTCCACGCCGCCGCTCAAGCGGATAGTGCTCTTCCCCGCTTGTTTCATGCGGCTGTTGCTGATGTCCAGTTCGTTAAAACCATAATGTCTGGCATCGCTAATGCCGGCGCCATAAACAATGGCGGTGATGCGCGCCCAATGAATGGCGCTGAAACACATGGGACAAGGCTCACAAGTGGCGTAAATGATCGCCCCGCTTAAATCAATGGTATTGAGTTTGCGGCAGGCCTTTCGGATGGCGATGATTTCGGCGTGAGCCGTGATGTCGGTGCTGGCCCACACCTGGTTATGGGCAGCTACGATCAATTTATCCTTGATGACAATGCATGCACCGAAAGGTGTCTGGCCTTCGAGAATGCCTGCTTTTGCTTTATTGATGGCCTTTTTCATGAAATGGCTATGACGTTCTTGCACGTTTAAAAGCTCCTTTTGAAATGATGTCCCAGGGCGCTGAGCGCCTCCGGTGTCAGGCATTGCGCGCATTGTTCCGCGGACAACCCGGCAATCCGTTCGGCTGCCGCTTCCAATGAAAGTTGTTCTTCGCGCATAAGCGCCGCAATTTTACCGGCTTGATGATAACCTACCAGGGGTATGAGCGCCGTGGCCAGGGCTGAACTTCGGCGCGCTTTGCTTTCGCAGGATGTTTCGTTTACGTTTAGCTCTTTGATGCAGCGTGAGGCCGTCAGTACATTGACCCGGGTCAACAGCTCCAGTGTTTCCAGCAGATGCATGGCCACCAGCGGCAATTGGGCATTCAATTCCAACTGCCCCAAACCCACGGCCAACGCTACCGCTTGATCAGAGGCCATGACTTGGATGGCCACTTGGGTGACCATTTCCGGAATCACGGGATTCACTTTATGGGGCATGATGGAAGACCCGGCTTGAACCGCCGGCAAGATTATTTCATTGAGGCCGGCCTCAGGACCCATGGACAACAATTTCAAGTCACCGGCAATCTTCATCAGGGTGGAGGCGTGGGCTTTGAGAATCCCCATGACTTCCACCAGGGCGTCCTGGTTTTGGGTGGCATCCACCAAGTGTTCCGCCCTGCTCAAAGGCAAGCCCGTTAACGTTCGCAACATCGCGTCAGCCTTAAAAATAAAATCCCTGGGTGCCCCCAAACCGGTACCAATAGCCGTACCGCCAAGATTGATAACCCGCAACCTTTCCTTGCATTTGAAAATTCGCCAGCGGTCGCGGCTCAAAGCCCCGGCCCATGCACCAAACATGCGGCCAAAGGTGGTGGGCACTGCATCCATCAACTCCGTACGTCCCACCTTAAGTACACGGGCATACTGTTGTTCCTTTGCCTCCATTTCCTGATGGAGTTGTACAATGGCACTCTCCAACAGGTTCAGTTGATTATAGGCCGCTACGCGTAATGCGGTTGGATAGGTGTCATTGGTGGATTGATGAAGATTGATTTCTTCGATAGGATCGCAAAATTGATAATCACCCGGACTTTTGCCCATTAATTGCAATGTGCGGTTGGCAATAACTTCACAAATATTAAGATTGGTGCTTGTGCCGGCCCCGCCCTGCAAAGGGTGAACAATAATTTGGTCATTCCATTGCCCATCCATTAATTCCAAACAAGCTTTCTCGATGAATTTAATTTTATCATCTTTGATATAACCCAATTGATGGTTGGTTTTAGCGCAGGCCAATTTAACTGCAGCATAAGCATAAATAAGGCCGGAGTGGATTTTTTTTGAGGAAAGATTGAAATTTTCCCTGGCCCTCTGGCTATGGATACCCCAAAGAGCATCCTTGGGAACCGCTAAAATGCCGAGCATATCTTTTTCAATGCGCTCTTTCATGGCATCTCCGTTTAAAATAAAGTTTAAATATGAAATGTAATTATAATAATTAAAACATTTAATATGCTATTTTAACATATAGGATTAAGCTGGATTGTTTTAACTCCAGCCCAATCCAATCTTTGGCCTTCCTAAAATTTAAAGCAGAGACCCCTTAAAAGAAGTGTCATGTTTTGCATTCAGATTTCCAGTAAACCTGATTTTAGCAGGCTGCTAAAAAGCCCTTCCGAAGGGTGTCCGGCATCAAGTCCAGACGGGTTATGTTATCCTAATAAGCGTTGTTATTTAAATAAAAAAGTTAGCTCTATTATATTAAAAATAAATGCGGTTAATTAGTGTCTCATGGTTTTGCCATATTCATAAGTACTTTAAAAAGAATATAAAAATAATATATCCTCACAATCTCAGCAAATTGGATTATTTTTCATTAATTTGACTTGATAGAGGTCATTTGTTTTTAAAAATAGCTCTCCTGAATAGGGATTAAAGTCTTGCCGAAATTAGTGCTTAATAGAAATTTTTATGAAAAGGGCCATTTCTAATTTAATGGTAACAATAGTCAATCCCTTGTTTCGCATTTGCGTTGAAATAAAAGGTTGTTATCAACGTTGATGTTTAAAAAAACTTTATCTTGCCCTGCAGTGGCTTATCCTCAAAGCATAATAACTAGTTCCTGTTGCGGAAAGGGTGTTTTAATCGAACAACCGCTATGGGTAGTACAATACCCAATCCGCAACAAGAACGAACACCTATTACAAACGGTTTTTCTATATAGGATAACCATCAATAAATTGAAATAATTATAACAACGGAAGATTATTTCTTTATTAATTAGTGTGTCATCGAAAAATGATAGTACTTAATTATATTATTTAAAATTAAAATAAACATGGGTTTTTTTATTATTTTTTAAGGGAAGAATTAGCTCCTTTAACACGGTTCCCTGGACCTAGGGCAATGGTTCTGCCTAAGGATAAAATGCGCTGCTTTATGCAGCCGTGGCATATATCCGCAGTCTCGTCCACACAAGCTTTATTTGGATAAATGTCATAATAGGTTCTGAATTTTGCCGGCGTCAAATTGGGCATAACAACATTGGCTCCGTGGGATAAAGCGAACTCGCGGCCCTGCGGTTTATTTATGGTAGCCAGGGCCGTCGTAGCAGGAATGTTGGCCTCAGGGCAAGCCATTCTGGCCAAGGCCACCACAATATTGGTCAGCAATTCACTGTTCTCAGTCTGGTCATTCAGACCGGGGGGGGGTGTTTGGGCCAAGGGGGTATCAGGATGGGGAAGGTAAGGACCAACGCCAATCATATCCAGATCGAAATCCCGGAACCATTGCAGGTCTTTGGCGATCATGGCATAGGTCTGACCTGGGATGCCCACCATGATTCCCGAGCCAACTTCATAGCCAAGGGTTTTCAAAATATCAAGGTGTTCCATCCTTCGGCCGAAGGGCTGACCAGGGTGAATGCGTTTGAGCAGAACTTCATTGGTGGTTTCAATGCGCAGCAAATAGCGATCAGCCCCGGCATCACGCCAAGTCTGGTATATGTCGCGTGGCTGTTCGCCCAGAGACAGGGTGACAGCCAGGTCGGTACTCCTTTTAATCCGCCGGACCAGGTTGCCAATGAGGGTGGCATCAAGACCAGGGTCTTCTCCTGCCTGAATGACCACGGTCCCATAGCCAAAGTGTTGGGCCTGCAGGACACAAGACATGATTTCATCGAAAGACATACGATAGCGCTGCAAGGCAGTACGTTCTTTCCTCAAACCGCAATACCAGCAGGAGCGCCTGCAGTAATTGGAAATTTCAATCAATCCCCGTAAGTGGACGCCCTGTCCCACATAGTCTTCCCTTTTTTGATCCGCTACGGACCAAAGATGATTGAGACGGCGGGGATCTCTTTCGCTCAGCCAATTTTCCAACTTATAAGAATCCATGGGCATGCCATTCAACTCCAATTGCAAACTGTCTTAAGTTATCAGGTGGCCCCGGAGAACTCAAGCGGAAAAAATAAATTCCTAAGCCGGACAGGCCGAACCCCTGGGTTTTTCAGCAGTCTGTTAAATGTTTGTAAATGTAAAGGACGGGATGTTGCAAGCGTGCGGTCCGATGCCTGGGGGCACTGATCTGTCTTCAACCACTTCGAGTAGTCCGGCAGTTATAGTGAACAAACAGGCAGCGGGCCTTATTTGAGGTTATCCTTAAAAATTCAAAAAAATGGCGAATTAGTAAAAATTATTAAATCTTGTTTTATAGGGATAATCAAGATCAGACAAACGAATTACTCCTATTGGTATAAATGGTATGCAGCAGTTGATAACTCTCATGGCCGCAAGGCTCGTCGGTTAAAAATTCTTCATAGAGATGAATCACATGCGGATTTTCATGCGATTTTCTTATTTCTAATGATTCGTCTTCCTTGTAAATGGCTTGTGCACGAGCCTTTCTGATCTCTGCCGAGGTGGGAATGGGCTGGCCTCCACCACCCAAACAACCGCCCGGGCAGGCCATGACTTCAATGAAATGGCATTCTGGAAATTTGCCGCCCTGCCGGATATTCTCCATGACTTTGTGGGCATTGGCCGTGCCGTGCGCGACAGCCAACTTCAGAGTGACACCTTTTAA
>CAYVTN010000263.1:0-4621 GCA_964454395.1 uncultured bacterium
TTCAAAATAAGGGATATTGAAGGACACGGAATCATGAATCCTTTGAACGGCTATGATTACAACAATCTGGGAAGGGTGTACAAATATTGGGGAGAAGTGCTGGATAAAAAGAAATTACAAGCCGCCGAGAAAGCCTGCCGCCAGGCGGTGGATCTGGATCCCTATAATGCTTATTTTAATTTGGATCTGGCCTCGATTCTGATATCATTGCGGCAGTGGGGCCAGGTGGAAAAAACAGCGCAGCACCTGATCGAGTTGTTCCCCGATTTTGCCATGCCTTATGCCTATCTGGGTTATGTGGGCTTGATGGAGAACAACATGGAAAAAGCCAAGAAGAACCTGACCCTGGCTTCGGAAAAAAATTGGCGCGGCGATATTCCCACCCGGGCCTCGACCATGAGTAATTTGGGCATTGTGCGCGTGCGCTTTAATGAATTGGAAGGGGCGCTGCAGGCCTTTGACGAATGCCTCTCCCTGCAGCCGCTGAACATTGAGGCCCGCTATAATAAAGGCCTGGTGCTGGAACGGCTGGGGCGGAGCGCCCTGGCTGTTGAGGAGTACCGAACCATTATCAGTGAGGCACCCCATTATCACCGGGTGGCTGAATTGCAACAACGCATCGCAAGACTGGAAGGAGGCAAGCCCTAGCATGAAATGTCCATTTTGCGGATACCAGGAAGACAAGGTGGTGGATTCGCGCACCAGTAAAAACGGTCTGGCCATCCGCCGCCGCCGTGAATGTTTGCAATGCACCAAACGGTTTACCACCTATGAGCAGGTGGAAGAAGTGCTCCCCATGGTGGTCAAAAAAGACAACCGCCGCGAGCCTTTTGACCGCTTTAAAATTGTGGCCGGCATGCGCAAAGCCTGTGAGAAGAGGCCCATCTCCACCGAACAATTGGAAGCTGCGGTGGATGAGATTGAAAAAGTTATTCAAAATCGCATGGAAAAAGAAATCCACGCCCATGAAATCGGGGAACTGGTTATGCGCAAATTGGCGGAGATGGATGAAGTGGCTTATGTGCGCTTTGCCTCGGTATACCGCCAGTTCAAGGATATCAATGCCTTCATGGACGAGTTAAAAATAATCCTGGCGGAACAGACCATGCATAAAGGGTAAACTCATGAAAGAAGCACGCTATTGGCATACGGAAGGGTCCGCGCTCAGATGCGAGCTTTGTCCCTGGCACTGCCTGATCCGGGAAGGCAAAGCCGGCATATGCCAGGCGCGCGTTAATCATCAGGGCCGGCTTGTGGCCGGCATGTATGCCCGGATTACGGCTTGTCACCTTGACCCCATTGAAAAAAAACCGCTCTATCATGTCAAACCCGGCCGGGCTATTTTATCAGTAGGCTCGGGAGGCTGTAATTTCAAATGTGGTTTTTGCCAGAACTGGGATATCTCCCAGGTTATTCCGGACACCATGGAAGCCCAGCCCAAGGATGTAGCTGAAAAAGCCGTGGCCGTAGACAGCTGCGGTGTGGCGTATACTTACAATGAACCGATTATTAATATAGAGTACGTCATGGACTGTGCCCGGCAAGTGAAAGCCAAAGGCCTGATCAATGTGATGGTCTCCAACGGTTTTATCAATCCCGGCCCTTTGGAAGACCTCATTCCGTTGATTGATGCCTGGAACATCGACCTTAAATCCATGGATGACAGCTTTTACCGCGAAGTCTGTCACGGCCATGTGGGGCCGGTCAAAGCCACCATTAAGAGGGTAAGTCAAAGCAGCCATGTGGAAGTGACCCACTTGATGGTGCCCGACCGCCTCCATTCCCTGGAACAGGTGCGGGACCTGGCGGCCTGGTTGGCGTCCTGCTCACCGTCGATTCCCCTCCATTTAACCCGTTATTATCCACAATACCATTATCATGAAGAGGCCACGGACGTGGACTTCATGCATCAGGCGTATGGGGCTGCGAAACAGTATCTGAAATGGGTCTACCTGGGCAACATTCCCGGCGATGAAGGCAATACCTTTTGCCCTCAATGCGGCCAGTTGCTGATCGAACGGCGCGGTTACCGGAATCTCAATATACTGCTCAAGAACAACCATTGCCCCCAATGCGGCGCGGATTTTTACGGGATATCGTAGAGACGCCATGCCTGGCGTCTCGATAATAGGCGTATTGGTGCCGGCGTGGTGCCGGACGTTTTTTCTACTTTTTCTACTATCAGAGCAAGCTGATCAAAACTGGAGGGAAAAAATATGAGAAAAAGGTCATTTGTGACATGGGCCACAGCAGGCGTGATAATGTTGATGACGGCATCAGTACATGCGGTCATTTACACCGTAACCAACAACAATGACAGCGGTCCCGGATCCTTTCGACAGGCGCTGTTGGATGCCGACGCCTCGGGAGGAAACGATTATATCAACTTTCAGGATGTGGGCACCATCACCATCGCCAGCAGTTTGGTGATCAATGATGGCAATCTTTACCTGGGGAATAGCAACCAAAGTATTGAGGTCACCATTGATGCCCATACCACTGGTTTTGATGCGCTGGTCGTCTACGGCAGCAACGTGGTGATTCGCAATCTGGCTTTTGTCCGCACCAGCAGTCCTGTAGTCTCCGGTACGGCAATTGATATCCGGAGCGATTTTGTCTATGTCGTGGGCTGCCGTGTTGGGACCGATTGGGGTGACAGCAATGATTCGAATTTTTATACCGGCATTAATGTCCAAGGCACAGCTGTGGATTCAGTGCAATATGCCAGAATCGGCTACCGCTTGGGACAGGCGGATGAACGCTGCATCATCGCCAGGAATGTTACCGGCATCCGCAGTGTCTATACCGCTAATCTTATGATAGCCAATAATTATATCGGCTTAAACAGCAGCGGAGACACGGAAATGGCGACCAGCTATGGCATTCTATTGGACAATGGCACGGTCCAGGCCTTGGTGGGGTCTTTTCTCCCAACCGTGGAGCGCAATGTCATCTGCGGCACCAACACCGGCATCCGGATCAGCGGCGCTGGAGCGGCTTCTTATGGCAACAGCATTACCGCGGTTTGGATGAATGTGCATGCCGACGGCACGCCGGCCGGCAGCCATAACTTCGCCACCGATATTCTCTTGGACAGCGGTGCGGAAGGAAATTTCATCGGCCGTCCGGGCAGTTCCGGGTCCGCCGGAAACTTGATTTACGGCGCTTATATTGCAGTCTCCGGAACAGCCCACCATAATGCCATTATGGGCAATACCCTGATAGCGAGCGGAAGCTCCAAGGTTATTGACCTGATCATGGCCGGGTCTAATGACGGCCATCCTGCACCGGTTATCACCGCGGCCAATCCGGGGCTTATTCAAGGTACCGGAACGGATACAGACACCATTGAAGTCTTCCTTGCGGACCGGGGGGCAGGCAGCCGCGGAGGCGCTCTGCAATATATCGGTACGGCCACAGTCGCCGGCAGCAACTGGAGTCTGGTGCCCTCAAGTCTGGCAGGTGGGGAAGTGATTACGGCCATTTCCACTGATCCCAGCAATAACAGCTCTGAATTCGCGATCAATGTGCTGGTGCAACCGCCCACCCCCACATCCACCATGACACAGACGTTTACACCCACGCCCACATCTTCGTTTACACCGACCTGCACCTCCTCCACCACTGCAACGCCTACGCCCACGCCAACCGCCAGCCCCACCATCTCGTGCACCCCTACCGTAACCCCGACCTTTACGCACTCGCCCACCATGACGGTGACCTCCACCGTCTCACCAACCGCGACCATGTCCCCCACCCCGACGACAACGTTGATGGCTACGAATACGCCGGACAACCCCTTCTTGGGGGTGGGCCTGGGCGGCCGTCCGGCCCTGCCCATGCCGAATCCGGCCAGGAATAACATGCACTTCATTGTCCATCTCGACCAGCCGGCCAAAGTGGAAATCATGATCTTCAATCTTGCCGGTGAACGGGTGGCTCGACTGGCAGCAAACCTGCCGGCCGGACATGGACAAACATTGACCTGGAACTGCGGACAGGTCGCACCAGGAATGTACACGGTCCAGGTTCTGAAGGATGGCCGGAAAACAGGAACCTTGAAAGTTGCGGTGGTCCATTGATGCTTTTCACCCGTTCAATTTGGCAGGCTTACCCCTTGCGGGTGCCCTGAGAAATGCGGGTGTGCAAAGAAAGACCACCGGGAAAAATAATTAACAAAAGACCAAATAAAGACTAAAAATGATCATATAGCAAGGGAAGTGTGGCATGAAATACACCGAACAGATAAAACCCATCAGTTATTTCAAGGCCAATGCCGCCGAGGTGATTAAGAACTTATCCCTGAAAAAAGAAACCATGATTATTCCCCAAAATGGAGAAGCCAAAGCTGTTATTCAGGACGCTGCCAGCTACGAGAAAAATCTGGAGCTCATGGCCTTGTTGGAAATATTGGCGATCGGCAATAAACAGATCGAAGACGGCCGGATCAGATCAGCCGCTCAAGTGGTCAAGCGCATCAGACAAAAGCAAAGGTCTTGAAAATGCACTATAACGTGATGATCACGGACTCGGCAGCCAGGGATTTGGAAGAGTTGATTGGCTATGTCTAGGAGTCTGTCGGACTTAAAATCATTAAAAACCTTATGTATGTTGCGTCTCC
>CAYVTN010000264.1:0-4581 GCA_964454395.1 uncultured bacterium
TTTTTGACGGAAAGCACTATTTATCGCGATCATACACATTTACCACATCCGCCGGGGCAATTCCTCCGGTGGATTTGATATAACTGTCCAAATAGGCTTACCTCTTTCCTTTCCAAGAAAGACCAACAGCAAAAACGCGGCAGTATAAACCAGGCTCTTTGACAATTAAATAAAAAGAATTTGAGGATTGGCACAATAAGGAAACAGACTCCCTTGTTCTGTTTCCTTTATATAGATCAGGGGCTGTGTAACGCAGCCCCTGGTCGAACAAGAAATAAAAAACATACCTGAAATGGAGAAGACAAAATGAAGAAACTATTATTGTTGGCAATAACATTCATGGTGTTTAGCACGGGATGCGCAACCATGGCGAGGTGGAAAGCCGCTGACAATGAAACAACCAACTTTTCACCAACAAATGCCAAGGACGTTTTGGTTTATTCGACGGATGAGATCGATCGGCCCTATTTGATCATTGGGCCTGTAGTAGCCGCTGCGGATGCCGGTGAAGATGCTGAGATCGTGGTAAATATGTTAAAGGACGAGGCGGCGAAACTAGGCGCCGATGCCATAGTGAAACTGGAATTAAATCCCACTATGGGCTATTGGCAATCAGCTATCCAGGCCAAGGGCATAGCCGTAAAATTTGAGGAGGGTAATAAGAGATGAAAAATATCATATTGAGCTTGGCTGTTGCAATACTGATTGTTTCAGGCTGCGCGATCAAGACCCATTATATCCAGTCCAATAAGACGCCAATGGAAAGCGTGTCCCCGGAACAGGTGAAGGTATATGTCAAAGCACCGGAAGGCAGGAAGTATAATGTGATCGGCTCGGTAGCCAGCTATGCGGCTGGGGCAGAGGATGCGATCAGCGAACTAAAGAAAGAAGCCGGGTCAATCGGAGCAAACGCGATAATAAATTTGAAACTGCATAAAGAGATGTCCTACTCTGAGGAGAATACAGGCGCTTCAGGAGTGGCGGTCCGGATGCAAGAGGATAATTCGGAAAATAAATCAGGAGATAACCCATGAGAAACATCCGGACATTTAAAGGACTTTATAAATTAGTATTTTTGTTGGGAAGCGTAATAATTCTAAACACTCCTGCCATGGCGGAAGCCGCCGGGAGAGTTCATCAGGCTGAAAATCCACACTGCATTGTAAGCGGTCAGGTATTACTTGTGCCGGAATTTAGCGTCAATTTTATGGGGGGTGATTTGCTGGATATTGAAAAAGATGCCAATATCGTTTACGGCAATGCATGGTACGAGGACGGCACGGTCTTGTCGTCTGAAATGAGCCATTTTGGAATGGCATATGGAGGTTGGGCTGAATATGCGCTCTCTCCGTATTTTGGAATACAGTTGGGATTGAAATATCAAAACCTTGAACAGAAAGTCAGTGTCGGCGGCGGTAACTACGAGGAGCATGAATTGGCCAAGGGGAATCTTCTCAATTTTATAAATCCTTATCTTGGTATTTCCTGCTTCCTGGTTAATGAAGAAGAGTGGTACATGGATTTAACCGGACGTCTGGGCGTTATCACCGGCGGCAAGTTATATCCTTTGGTTACGGATATAACTTATCTGGGCGGTAAACCGGTCGCTTTTGACCTGTCCGGATTTAATGCCGGGTTGGGTCTTGGAGCAACTTATGTTGAAAAACCGCTGCTGATCGGCACTTCTGTCTTTATCACGCAGAATTTCATGGAGACAGAGAAAAAAATATACAGAAATTTGGACCAAAACTTTACGCTCATGAGTGTGGATATAAATGTTTATGTAGGAGTGACATTCTGATCCAGCAAAGCTGGATAAGAGGCTCCAGTCTGAAAATGTGCAGTTGAATTATGGGGAAGGCAGGCTTTCCAGGCCTGCCTTCATAAATCACCCAGGGGCTGCGCAACGCGGCCCCTGGTCGAAAAATAGTCGCAAATAAAATAAAATCAATCATAGGAGTAAATGGTGATGTTTAAAAGATGTTTGATGTTTGCTGTGTTAATAGGAATTTTAAGTTCGACTACTGTATGGGGTGATGAACTACCGGCTGGGTTAAAAAACGATATCTATCCAAAGATCAAATTAAGCACAGGATTTGGGCTGGATTATGGAGGAGTAGGCGCAAATATTGAACTACAAATCAATAAGGCTTTTGGTATCTTCGGTGGGTTGGGAAGCCGGGGAATAATCGGTCAGGAGTTTCCGGATAGTATGAAAAATGGCTGGTCCGTAGGGAGTCGTTTGTATCTGGGTGAACCTGCAATTGTCAGACCGAAATTTACGTTGGCATTGGGTCAGACGCATGGTGTGATTATCAAGAATATGGCCGGTGATACAGTTGATTCAGCAACTATTTTAGGATTCAAATTCGGAATTGGCCTGGAATGGATGCTGTGGAATGCACTTTCATTAGATTTAGATGCTGGTATCGCATTTGGGTCAAGTAATAGCTTCACCTACAATAATTATGACGATATTAATGAAAGAGTGGAGTTGAATCCGTATTTTTCACCAACAGCAGCATTAGCTTGGCATTTTTAAGTTTTCAAGCCAATCAACGACATCATAGTGGCCTGAAAAACCAGATAGGCTTATAGTCAAGGGTGTGGACTTGCTTAATTGCTTAACACCTCCGCCATGGCGGGGATGAGCAAGGAAGCCATTGCCGAGAAGGTGGGCATCAAACTGGAAATCGACCTGGGCAACCTGAAGGCCATGGCCGACCGCATGGGAGATTTTCTGAGCAAGCAGGGCATTGATTATGATGCGGTCATGAAAGGGGAAGTCAACGGCAAGGAGACGGCCCTGTTCTTCAAGGGCGACAAGCTGGTGGCCGCAGGCATGAAGAATGCCACGGGCCAGGAGGAACTGCGCACCTTCAGCTTCAAGCTCGGCGCTGACGGCAAGATCGCCGTAGCCACAGGCAAGATCTTCCGCATGATTGGCAATCAATACAAGGAAGTGGGCGCCTTTGTGCTGGCCAAGCGGGGCAGCGAGGAATTCAAAGACGCCATGGCCGGAACCAAGGACCGCATCAACAATGCGGAAGTGACCGCCAAGCTGGATCAAGCCGACAGCGTCTACACCGAGACCGACAAGAGCGGCAACACCCGCCAGGTGTATATGGATGCCCAAGGCAAGGCCCTGGTGAGCGAATCCCTAATGTCCGATGGCAGCATGAAGATGCTGGTGTATGACTATGACAACCTGGCAAAAGGTGTGCTGGCCCAAGGCAAAATCTTTGTAGGAAAAGACGGCAAATATGGCAACCAGGTTGCCGGGACCTTCCTGATCAAACAGCAAACCGGCGTGGCAGGCCTGACCAATGCAGGCAAGGCCATCATTGAGGCCTTGGGTACTGGCCAAATGTCGCGCACAGTCTACACGGAAACCATGAACAGCGGCGCCACCCGCCAAATCAGCACCAACGCCAAAGGCCAGATCGAATACGTTTACAATAAGGCCGCCGATGGCAAACAACGCGTGGTGGTATTCGGATCATCCACCCCGTCCATTACGGGCGTCCAGGTCGTCAATTTCAACACCCTCTCCCAGGACGACCAGAACCAAATCATGGCCTCACTCCCCGTCATGAACAACCAGGACCCCTCGGCCGTTACCTCCAAGCTGGTCAACCTTCAGGACGCCATGAACATGGCCGCCCTGGCCAAACAAGCCCAGGCCATGGGCTTCCAGTTGGAGGTGAAAGACGCCCAGATATTTGTCACGTTGTCCGATGGCAACAACATCCAAATCCTACACACCTTTGAAGATGCCTCGGGCGCCCTCATCATGCAAGGCCGCGTGCTCGAGCAGGACAAAGATGGCTTCAAAGCCGTAGGCGATGAAGTCATCATTGCGCCTGCGAACAGCCAATTCGCGAAAGACGCCTTGGGTAAGGATGCCGTACCCTCAAACGCCTTCTCCGTCATTATCAAAGTCAATGGCGGCCAATCCCAAGCCCAGGCCCTCGACGCCAACCGCCAGCCTC
Source organism: uncultured bacterium (assembly GCA_964454395.1). GTDB lineage: Bacteria > Oederibacteriota > JAAXVQ01 > JAAXVQ01 > JAUVAV01 > CAVQBK01. Next base: position 3,993 of record CAYVTN010000264.1, read on the forward strand.
TCGGCAAAGCCGTCACCATCACCAAAGCCGCGATGAACAAAGCCTTCGCGAATCTGAAAGACCAATCCCCATCGTCATCCCGGCAATCACTTAGCCGGGAACCAGGGGCCTTGGTTAAATCAGTGGTCAAGTCAGTTCAAACTACGGCCAAAAAATCCACCGCCGCCGTCACCGACGAACTCACCTCCCAATATTACATCTGGGGCTACATCGCCAAAGTGGCTCCGGAAGTGGTGGAACTAGCCCGTGGCCTCGGCATTGAAAAAGCCGTAGCCGGACTCCTGGAAGGCGCAACCCTGGGCGACTTTGTGGAAGAAAAACTCACCAACGCCTGGTCCATCATCGGCCAGATTGCCTCAACCTTTGCCCCGGGCATTGACATAGCAGGCGACCTGCGCGATTTCTCCCACTCTGTTCTGAAACTCATGCAAGACAAATTCAAAGGCCTAGGCAATTGGGGCACATTGACGTTAAATGGCGGCGCCCTGGCCACGGACTTCACGCCCCTGACCATCCTTGGCATATTCAAACTCTCCCCCAAGGTGGCCAAACGCGCTGATGAATTCAAAGCAGCACTCAAAGAACTGGT
>CAYVTN010000265.1:0-4540 GCA_964454395.1 uncultured bacterium
TAATGGATAAAAATTTACTCCTTACCTTTGATATCTCCAAACCGTTGGCCCAAGAGCTCACATTTAAATTCGGGTCGGAATATAATATCATGGATACGGTATTTGTTCGGGCAGGGTACAAGTACGCCCAGTTTGGCAATGATCTTGGCCCTTTAACCGGCCTGACCATCGGCCTGGGCGCTGATATCGCCGACTATTATTTGGACTATGCTTTTACCCCTTATGCTGATTTAGGCCAGGTTCACCGTGTTTCATTGACCATGCATTTTGGCCGCTCTAAGGCATTAAAAATTAAGATTGTCAAACAACTCAGTCAGGAAATCCGGAAAAAGCAAAAAGCGATTATCCAAGGTTATTTAAAATCAGCGCGCCACTACATGGATCGAGGTCATTACAAACAGGCACTATTTTATTATGAACGTGTACAAATCTTGAATCCCCGACAAGCCGATGTCAAAGCCAAGATGTTGCTTGCGGAGAAGAAATTAAAAGAAAAAGAAGCCGAGCAGCATTTCAAAAAAGGCATGGACGATTATAAACGAAAAGATTATCTGGACGCTTTGATTGAATGGAGCAAAACCAAGGACATTAATCCCAATCATCCTAAGATTGACAAATGGCTGGCCAGGGTCAATCGAAAATTAACAGCAAGCAAGAAAAAAAGAAAATCAAGACAACATCAAAACGGCAACTATTATTCTCAAGGCTTGGCCCATTTGCGCAACGGCCATTATAAAAAAGCGATTGAAGCTTGGGATAAGCTGTTGGCATTAAATCCAAAAGACAGGAAAGTAAGGAAATATTTAGACATCACGAAACGTAAAATGAAAGATGAAATTAACAGCTTGTTGGCCAAAGCCAAAATTGACTGGAAACAAAATGATTATGCTGCTGCTGTCAAAAAATGGAAAAAATTATTGAAAAAATATCCCGATAATCCGGCAGCGGTCAGGGCCCTTGAGGACAAAAAACAAGCCATTCAAAATTATGCTGATGAACTGTATCGTGAAGGGATTCAAAACTATATTCAAAATCGATTAGTAGAAGCCATTACCAATTGGCAAACAGTGCTGGTACTGGATCCTTCCAATAAAAAAGCCGGTCAAAATCTCAGACGGGCGCAACACAAAATCGAAGAGATGGAATTGATTGATGAGAAATAGTAATGGTTGTGTGTCCAGGGGATATTGGGGAAGCGCTGGAATAAACCGGCATAGTGGAAAAAAGTGCCAGGCATTATTTTCCCTCTGATATAGGGAGTAATAATCATACCGATGCGACAAGTCAAACGTGAAATAAAAGATCCGGCTCAACTGGAATCCGTTATTCAGCAGGCTGATATTTGCCGTCTGGGGTTGCATAATGGGGATTACCCTTATGTCGTACCCATGAATTTCGGCTATGCGGAAGGATGCCTGTATTTTCATTGCGCACCGGAGGGGCTTAAAGTTGACTTGATCCGGCAGGACAACCGGGTGGGTTTTGAGCTCGAAGCGGAGGCCATGCTGGACAAGCACCCTGACCTGGCCTGTAAGTGGGAGACCCGTTTTAAAAGCGTGATCGGTTATGGCCGGGCGTTTTTGATAACGGATGTGCAGGAGAAGCGCCGGGCCTTGGATGTGTTGATGGCACATTACGCAGAATCGCAAGTCGAATGGGGCTATAACCGGGGGGCGTTGGCGAAAATGATTGTTGTTAAAGTGGTGATTGAACGGATGACCGGCAAACAGTCCCGCCATCATACCCGGTCCGAATCCGGGCCGGGTGATGCGGATTAACAAGTGACGCCATATTGGAGCATGACCAGCGGAACCGGCGCTGTCACGCGGTGGTGCTTATCTTCTTTTCGGGTATTACGGGGATCACCATGATGGGAAATAACCGGTTTGAAAAACGCCAATTCAAAGGAAAACCAAGGACTGATTTTGGAGTGACAACCAACGGGAAGAAGCTGTAAATTAAACGAAACATCCCATGTTGGGGAATAATCATTCTGGAGGAAGGAAAACCATGAAAATCGTCATCATAGGTGGTGTGGCGGCAGGTCCGAAGGCAGCCAGCAGGATTATCCGGCTCAATCCGGAAGCAGAAGTTACGATTGTTGAGAAAGATAAGTATCTTTCATATGCGGGATGCGGTTTTCCCTATTATGTTTCCGGTGAAGTGAAGGAACAAAAAGAGCTGATGTGCACGCCCGTAGGAGTAGTACGCGATCCGGTGTTTTTTCAAAAAGTCAAAAATGTACACGTCCTGACCGAGACCAAAGCTGAGGACATCGATCGCAAAAGTAAACGGGTTCTGATTAAAAGGTCTGACGGGACAGGGGAGGAATGGATCTCCTATGATAAACTCATTCTGGCCACCGGCGCCGATCCCATCATACCGCCCATTCCCGGGCGGGAATTAAAAAATATTTTTACCCTCCATGGGGTACATGACGCCGAAGGTATAAAAGGTTTTTTAAGCGCTGAACAAGCCAAGGATGTGGTGATCGTGGGCGGCGGGCTGATCGGGGTGGAAATTACCGAAGCTTTGACCCACCGCGGCTGCCGCGTCACCATAGTTGAGAAACTGCCCCAGATATTCAGCATGCTCGACTGGGATATGGCCAAATTGGTGATGCAGCACATGGAAATGCACGGGGTCAAGATCATGGTGGATACGGAAGTTCAAGCCTTCCAAGGGGAAGGGGAAGTTAAAGAAGTGGTGACCAATGCCGGTGTGTTGCCCGCGGATATGGTGATTGTGGCCGTGGGGGTCAAACCTCAGGCGGCCTTGGCCAAGGCCGCAGGCCTGGAGCTGGGGACAACCGGCGCCATTAAAGTGGATGACAAACAATGCACCTCCGACCCGGATATTTACGCAGCCGGTGATTGTGTGGAATGCCTGGATCTGGTCTCGGGCAGGAACGTCCATATGCCCATGGGGTCCACGGCCAACAAACAGGGACGGGTTGCAGCTAATAATATTTGCGGGGTGCCTGATGCCTTTCCCGGCGTTCTGGGAAGCGTTATTTGCAAGGTTTTTAATTTTACCGCGGCCCGTACTGGCCTGACGGAAAAAAACGCCCGCAGTCTGGGTTATGATGTGATCACGGCCTATGCTCCCGCTCCGGACCGGGCTCATTTTATGCCCACGGCCAAACCCTTGTTTTTAAAGCTGGTGGTGGACCAAAAGACCAGGCGATTGCTTGGCGTCCAGGCCGCAGGGCCCGGTGATGCGGATAAACGCATGGATGTATCGGTAGTGGCTCTGTCAGCCGGCATGACGGTCGATCAATTGGCCAACGTGGACTTGTGCTACGCGCCCCCCTATTCGGCAGCCATGGACAATATCATCACTGCCGCCAATGTGGCCAGAAATAAACTGGACGGCTATATGGAAGGTATTTCGGCGGCTGAAGTGAAGGCCCTGTTGGATCAAAACCAGGACTTTGTTTTTCTTGATGTGCGCAGTCCTGCGGAATTCGAGGAAGTCCGCCTACCCAAATCCACCTTGATCCCTCTGGGTGCATTGCGGGGGCGGTCACAGGAACTTCCCAAGGATAAACCGATTGTTACCTTTTGCAAAATTTCCTTGCGGGGGTATGAAGCAGCTTTGATTTTAAAGGCTGCCGGGTTCAAGGATGTAAAAGTTTTGGACGGCGGCATTGCCATGTGGCCTTACGAAAAGGAAAAATAAGTAAGAGGAAGCGGTGCCAGCCGCTAAACAGATGCCCATAGGCTGATGATTAAACTTTCCGATAGCCTAAGGTCTAACCCAGCGGAGCTGGATAAGAGGCTCTAGTCTGAATTATCTACGCGTCCCGCGTAGATAATTCAGACAGAGACTCTAAGGTAGGTCAGCTGCATGTGCGGATCATTCAGGCTTTAAGCTGCCGCTGGAGGAGAAACAGCTGTAAACTTTAGCAACACTTCCGATCTTGGAAAAAGAATTATGGAGGCATGAATGAAAAAAGTAAGGTGGATTTTTCTTTGTGCAGTTTTAGTGGATCTGCTTTTTCTAATGCCCGGTTATTCCTTTTCAAACAGCAAAAGCTTTCCTCTTCAAGTCGCCAATGGGGCGGACTCTCGATTCGGTATTTTTACCCGGCTATTTGACCTGGCTCCGGCCGATATACCCCAAGGGGGTCAGGCTGCCCAAGCTGCGCAAGCCGGCTTGTTTATGGAAAATTTCGAATGGGAGCAAATTCAGCCCACGGCTACGACCTGGGATTGGACGAAAGCGGATGCAGTCCTCGCGGCCTTGCCTGCCAATGTCCCTCTGGCTGTGGAATTATTTTTGGTCCCGGGGTGGGCAAACGACAACCGGGGAGATTATGCGCCTCCCATGACACTTTACGAAAATGAGAAGGTCGACAGCCTTTCCTCAACCCCAACAACCCTGAGCCACGCAGGCGCCCTGGATTGGCTGGATGTGGTCACGACCAAACCCACGGTCATTTATCACCCGGGCGTGGACTATGTGGGGGATTTAACCACCGGCAGCATCCGCAGGACAGCCACCTGTTCAACGCCAGGCTGTCCTGCGCCAGCAGCTT
>CAYVTN010000266.1:0-1880 GCA_964454395.1 uncultured bacterium
AGTAATCGGGACCTGCTTCAGGCAGGTCCCGATTTATTTTAGTGCGGCTCTTTGCGATAGAAACGGGCAGGCCTACTTTTGACCTTGGGGGGTTGAGACTATTCTGACAGGATTGATGAGTTGTGACCTGCACATGAAGTTGTTTGCAAATGGTGGAGGGATATGGTTAAATAGGCCCTTAAGTAAAGGGTTTGAAAGAACAACTGTCAAAACGCCGTACCGTGTAAGGCCTTAGGGGGATTGAATTTTTATAGAACGGATCGGCGAAGGAGGCCGGAAAAGATGACCATTTTATTACAGACGGAAGTTGATAGACTAAAAAGCAAGATATTGAATGTTTGTTCCCAAGTCGAGCAAAATGTGGAAAAAGCCGTAACCTCCGTCAGCAAAGGGGACATCAAGCTGGCCCGTGAGGTTATTGAGAGCGATAAGCAGATTGACCAAAATGAAATTGAGGTGGAGGAAGAATGCCTGAAAATATTGGCCCTTCATCAACCGGTGGCCATCGATCTGCGCTATGTGATTGCCATCCTAAAGATCAATAATGACCTGGAGCGAATCGGCGATCTGGCGGTTAATATTGCCGAGCAATCCATTGCCATCCATGAGGCCAAAACCTTTGCGATTCCCATTGAATTCAAAGACATGACCAGCAAAGTCCAGAAAATGCTGACGGGAAGCCTGGATGCCATGGTCAATCTGGACGATGAAAAAGCCCAGGAAGTACTTGATTCCGACGATGAGGTGGATAAAATCCACCTGAAAAATTATCAAACTGTTTCGGAAAAAGTGATGGAACAGCCGCAGCAGGCCCCCCTGATGATGCGGGTTACTTCAGTATCACGGCATCTGGAACGTATCGCCGATTATGCCACCAATATTGCCGAGGATGTCATGTACATGATCCGCGGCAAGATCATTCGCCACGGGCATGGGGAATAATTTTGGTACTTTTGCGCCCCGATTGCGCAGCATTGGCCGATTCAGGTATTACTTGATGTTCGCTCCAAATGGGGCTAAAATCTACTTGTTTTTAATTCGCGGCGGAGGTGCCTGACGTTGAGTGCCGAGGACTATCGCGGGGAAGTGGTGGCCGAGAACCGGCAGTATCCCCGCAAAAAATTACGGCTCGCCGTACACTATCATTGCATCGACGATGAAAAAGCCTGCCTGGTGGAAACCGCTTCCGAAAATATCAGCTTTGGCGGCATTGCTTTAAGGGGCGAAAAGATGATGATCACCGGCCAATTGCTCATGGTGACATTATTTATTCCTTCGGAAAAAATGCGGAAACAATTAAACGACCGTGAGGTCTGCCGCGAAAAAGACTGCACGCCGGTCAATGCGTTGTCACGGGTGGCTTGGTGTCAGCCGGGCCAAAGCGGCTTTTACGGCATGGGGTTGCAATTTCTCCATCTGGTGGTGGAAGATAGGCGGAAAATGGAGGATTTTGCCCAGGACTTTCAACTGCTTTCCGGCGATGATCCCAATCTTAAATAATTCCTATTATCTCTCCTCCGGCCTGAAGTTATCTTCCAAGTCTTTTGCCTTGCTTTCATAAGTTTCACTCACCTCGGTCAGATGGCCGTACAGTTCCTCCACTTGACGTTCGATGTCCTTGTTACGTTGGGGCAACGCCGCCAGTTGCGCCACATCACTGGTCACGGCCGCTTTGATCAACGCCTGCTGATTGGAGGCCAGTTCTGCTTCCAGCATTTCAATACTTTTTTCCAGGACCTTCATCCTGGTTTGCAACGGTTTTAATTGTCTTGATTTTTCCTGAAGCCGTTTGGCTTTTTCCTGGCGATGGGATTTTTTATTGGCTGCCGGTTTGTAATCAGCTTCCTTTAAATCCGGCAGTCCGTCCGGAATGCCGTTCC
>CAYVTN010000266.1:1890-4529 GCA_964454395.1 uncultured bacterium
CCTGGTGGCCCTGGCCAGCCTTTGGCCGGCCTCAGGATCGTCCCATCCGATTTCCTTTAAAAAATGCCGGTAGGCTCCGTTGAACACCATAGCCTGGTCATGATTGAACACCACCAGTTTGGTGGCCAGCTGTTGCAGGAAAAGCTCGTCATGGGTGACCATGACCACTGAGCCGGGAAAGGCCTGTAAGGCTTCCAGCAAGGCCTGGCAGGATTCAAGGTCGAGGTGGTTGGTGGGTTCATCCAGGAACAACAGATGGCAGGAACTGAGCAGCACTTTGCCCAGCAGCACGCGGCTGCGCTCGCCTCCGGAAAGGACCTGGATTTTTTTTAAGGCCATGTCGCCGCTGAACATCATCATTCCCGCCACGTCACGGGCACGTTGCCGGCTTTGCTCAGGATCAGCCAACATCAGTTCTTCTTCCACGGACAGGCTGGGGTTAAGCCGTTCAATATTGGTCTGGCCGAAATAGCCCCATTTTAAAGAGGGGTGGGTTTTCAGGGCGCCTTCCACAGGAGACAATTCCTGGTTCAGCACCCGCAGCAGGGTGGTTTTGCCTTTGCCGTTCTTACCGATGACGGCCACCCGGTCCTTTTGTCCAATGGTCAAATTGAGCTTGTCAAACAACCAGCGCTTTTGGCCTTCAAAGCGGAAAGACGCGTCATGAAGTTCCAGCATAATTTTGGCCGGGAAAGCTTCCGCCCGGAAACGGAAGTCAAGGTCCTCGATCCGCTCCAGCTGCTCCGATTTTTGGGTTTTTTCCAGGGTCTTGATGCGCGACTGCACCATGCCGGCCAGGCGCGCTTTAGCGCGAAAACGCCGGATGAACTGTTCCGTTTCTTTACGTTTTTTTTCATCATTGACTCTGGTTTTTTCATACACCTCTTCATCCATGGCCAATTGCTGGAAATATTTTTTGGTTGATCCGGCCATTTTACGGATGGTTCGGCGGTGAATTCCCAGGATATGGGTGGACACCTTGTCCATGAAGCCGCGGTCATGGGTGATCACCATCAGTTCCTTGGGCCATTGCACCAGATACTGGGTGAGCCAACGCACGGAAATGATGTCCAGATAGTTGGTTGGTTCGTCGAGCAACAAAAGGTCGGGCTCATTGATGAGGACTTTGGCCAAATTCAGGCGTACCTGGAAGCCGCCGGAAAAATCCCAGGGCGAGCTCTGCCAATCGGCGTCCCTGAATCCCAAACCGGACAGGATTTTCTTGGCTGTCCAGCTTTCCTGAGCACGGGACGGGGGCAATCCCAGGCAGGCTTCTTCGAGCACGGTTGCCTGGGTGAAGCTTACGTGTTGTTCCAGATAACCAATGGTATAATCTTTGGGCTTGACCACTTCGCCGCTGTCCGGTTCTTCCCGGCCCAGGAGTAAGCGGAAAAGGGTGGTCTTGCCGTGTCCGTTGCGGCCCACCACGCCGATGCGTTCCTTGGGATTGATGTTGAAGGTCACCGTGTCCAGCAGTTGCTGGGCGCCGTAGCTTTTGCTTAAATTGACAAGTTTGATCATAATCCTTCCAACTTTAGCGGATATTATCTCCAGGATATCAAAGTCAATACCGATCCTAATAGTAGGTGCAGACGCTTCATAAATCAAGTGCTAAAGGATGAAAGCAGGCCCATGTCCGGACCTATTAAACCCTCTGAAATTAAGTGTTTGGCGCCGCTGCCACAATCGGTAGTCAGGCTGGCCCAGATGGTGGCGGATCCTGATTCATCGGTCAAACAATTCAGTGAGGTGGTGGAATTGGATGCGCCTTTGACAGCCAATGTGCTCAAATGGGCCAATTCCGCCTGGAGCCAGTCTCAGACCAGCATTGACAATGTGCCTGCCGCGGTAGTGCGCCTCGGGTGCGCCAATGTTCTGAAACTGACCATTGGCTATCATTTGATGGGGCCTATGAACAAAGCCCAGCCTGGTTATAATATGCCCGAACATGAATTGTGGCGGCACAGCGTGGCCGCGGCCCTGGCAGTGGAGGCCATGGACCGGAAAAAAATCAAACGCGTTCCTCCGGCGGCCTTTACAACCGCGTTGATTCACGACCTGGGCAAGATTGTGCTGGGCCGGCGGCTGGGCCATGAATCCCTGCTCGACATGATTGAATCACTGGTGGCTGAAAAGCAATGTACCTATTCGCAAGCTGAAAAAGAAGCCATGGGTACTGATCATGCCGAAGTCGGCGCTTTGATTGCTGCGGAGTGGCATTTGCCCCAAACCATTATCGACGCCATTGCCTTTCATCACGACGTCAGCCGTCATCAGGACGGCTTGCTGGATATCGTGCACCTGGCCGATGTGGTGGCCAAATCGGTACAGCAAAATAAAGCCATTGAAGACATGATGGAGCTGGAGTTGGATTTGGGCAGCCTGCAGCGGCTGAGCATTACGGGTACGGATCTGACGGATCTCGTGGTCATGGTTCAGTCCGATCTGAGGCGCACGGAAAAACAGTGGCAAGCCCTGTAACCCTTGCCCGGTCTTTAGGTTGAACAGAGGGCCAATAACCAGCCAATTCCCGCCTAAACCACCAAGCCGGAATAAAAAGAATTTACCACAAAGGCACCAAGTAAGCCTAGGAGTCTGTCGGACTTAAAATCATTAAAAACCTTATGTATGTTGCGTCT
>CAYVTN010000267.1:0-4529 GCA_964454395.1 uncultured bacterium
AACCGATTCGTTGGGTATGTTCGGTATGACCATAAGCAGTTCGTTCAATTCATCCTTGACCGCCATGCCCCTCACTCCTTGTTTTTAAGAGCATAATAGTCGGGCGGGCAGGCTGCATCAAAGGCTGCCGCAGCCTGCAGTTCCATGGAACTGTCCTTCCCAATCCAGAGCACCATAGGATTGTTGGTCCCCAGGACCGTGCCGGGATAAATTTCCCCTGGAATAACCAGTGCTGCCGCCGGCAAGGTCCGGCCGGTGTCCAGTGCAAAGGCGATTTGTCCCCGGTTGGCAATGCGTTGGGCCTCTTCCCCGCTGACGGCGATGAACGCATCCCGGGCTTTAACCCAGGCCGAAAAATCGGCCACGGTCTCCAGCGGCGTCTCCGGCTTAGGGGCATGTTTGACATAGGACAAGGCTTTTAAAAGTGCGGCCACCAGCAGCGCTTCCCCCTCTTTTTGGGCGCTCCAAGCGGTGCTGTGTTTGAGCTCCACCACAATGTCCTGGAGATTAATGCGCCACCGGGCAAAATGATCAGGAGATGTTGTTTTAGGATTATCCTTGGGAGGGGACACGCTCTGTTTGAGCATATCCTGATCCCGGCCTGTCAATTCACGGTAACCTTTTAGCAGCAAGTCAAAAAACAGGCCTGCCACCAGCAGCGCCGTCAACAAGTACCAGACAAACCCGTTGCTTTTAATCAATGCAAACCAGGATGAAAAAGGATCCATGGCGACCACCTGAGGTTAACGGAATAAATAAAAGAGTTGTGTTGCGCCTGCCCTCCGGGCACAAGCAGGCATCATGGTGCAAAGAAGGTGTTTGTAATGGTATGCAATACGCCCCTACACATAAAGTTTATATTCACAAAAAATGTGGATCTTGCCGGCACAGACTAATCAGCATTTTTCCGCTTTCCTTTGCGTCTTTGCATCTTGGCGTGAGTTAATTGGCGTTTGCCTGTTTCCGGGCGGTGTTGACCTGCCACCTTCCCGTGACGGCTCCCATGTTTAAAGGGACGACCGGCTGCAGGCTTGGGGTTGTCCGCTTCCGCCGCATTTTTAATGGGTTCCGGCTGATAAGCTTTAATGGCTTTTATTTCCCCGGGCGTCAAATAACGCCATTGTCCGGGATTAAGGCCGTTGGCGGTTAAAAAGCCGAATTTGGTCCGCGCCAGTTTTTCCACCGGATGGCCGATGGCCTGGCACATTTTTTTGACCTGATGTTGCCGGCCTTCGCGCAGCGTGATCTCCAAAAGCGCGTGATTGCCCCTAGTCTTGATCATCCGTGCCCGGGCGGGCATGGTCTTTTCAAACTTTCCCGGAGTGGTGGGAATGCGCACGCCGTTGCTTAATTTCAAAAGGTCCTGCGGTTTGGGAATGCCCTGAACCTTGGCCTGATAAGTCTTTTCAAAACCATAGCGGGGATGGGTCAATCTCAAGGCCAGATCGCCGTCGTTGGTCAACATCAGCACGCCGGAAGTGTTAAAATCAAGCCGGCCCACGGGATAAACGCGGATTTTCATTCGCTTGAGCAGTTGAATGACCGTCGGCCTTTTTTCCGGATCCTCCACCGTGGAAACCACGCCTTGCGGTTTGTGGAGCAAAAGATAGGTCAGAGGCTGAAGGAAGATGCGTTTGCCGTTGACCTTGACCGCGTCTTTATGGCGGTCAAGACGGCAAGCCGGATCGGTAATCACCCGGCCGTTGACGGTCACCATGCCGTCAAAAATCAACTGATCGGCTTCGCGGCGCGAGCAGACGCCGGCCTCTGCAATATAGCGGTTGATCCTGATCTGATTTTCCTGTGAGGATGGCTGACTCATGATTCGGAGACGGACCGTTCATCAGCATCTGAAACAGGAGACTCCTGAGCTTGCGTGCTTGGGGTATCGTTTTCAGAAAGGCCATTATCTTCCTGTTCATCTTCTTCGCTGTTCTCATCATCATTTTCCAATTCATCATCTTCATCCATCTTATCATCGTCTTCGTTGCCATCATTAAAATCGTTTTGCGCTGCATCCTGGCTGTCATTGTTTTCAGGCTCCGGACCGGCGTGCTGCTCATCGGAGAGATCCTGGCGATGGGCTTGCGCCCCCGGTTGATCGTCAGCTTGGCCGGCTGCCGCCTCATCCTCTGTGGTTTCGTTCCCATTGACTTTGTCGCTGCCTTCATCCTGATCAGTTTCCTGACCATTTCTTTGTTCAGCGTCGTCATCATCGCTGCCGTGGATCTTGGCTACCAAATCGCCGTGTTGATTAAGTTCCCAGTCTTTGCCCAGATCCTCTTGTTTGAGAATATCCTGGAGGTCTTTAAGCTCGGGCATATCGGTCAGATCTTTCAATCCGAAATAATGTAAAAACTCCTTGGTGGTGCCATAAAGCAGGGGACGGCCCACCACCTCTTTGCGTCCCACAACGCGGATAAATTTGCGCTCCATCATGGTGCTGACCATGCCGTCGGCTGAAACCCCGCGGATATCTTCGATTTCCGCCTTGGTGATGGGTTGGCGGTAGGCAATAATGGCCAGGGTCTCCAGAGCGGCTTTGGACAGCTTGTTGGTGGTCCTGGTCTTGTACATTTTCCTGATCCAGGGAGCGAATTGAATGCGGGTAACCAGTTGATAGCCTTCGGCAATTTCCACCAGTTGAAAGGCCCGGCCTTGCTGGTCATATTCCGCTTTTAATTCATCGAGCACTTCCAGCAAGGTGCGCCGCTCCGCTTCTTCCAGCAGGCCCTGCATGGTCCCCAGAGATACCGGTTTATCCGATACAAAAAGTATGCATTCTATAACCTGTTTGATTTCCTTAGGCTCCATTTGATTCCTCCGCCCCGACGGTTGCTTCTCTGGCTGCTGTGGTGAATTCATCCAATCTCCGTATTATAATTTTTTCAAAGACCTTTTCCTGCACAATGGCAATGGCTTTTAAGCGGGCCAATTCCAGAATCGCCAGAAAGGTGGCCACCATGGCAATCTTGGTTTCCTGTTTTAAGAACAATTCCATAAAATCAATGGTGCTTTCCGAGTCGAGCCTATCCAGGAGTTCATTGATTTTTTGGCTGGTTTTGACTTCCTCCCGATTGATCTCGCGGAAGGACTCAGGTTTGGCATAAGCCAGCACCCTTTTAAAGGCTGTCAGCAGATCAAATAAATTGACCTCCTGAAATTGGGGTGAAGCCAATTCTTCCTCCGTCGGTTCCAGATCCTCATCATTTGGCTTGGCTCCAAAGCGCCAGAACACCTGCCGCTGGTTCAGCTCCCGGTGGTCCAGGGCCTGAGCCACTTCCTTATAGCGTTTGTATTCCAACAACCGCCGGACCAGGTCGGCCCTGGGATCGACCTCTTCCCCGTCCTCCAGGACCAGCGATTCCTTGGGCAGCAGCATGCGCGATTTGATGTGCATGAGGGTGGAGGCCATGAGAATAAAATCTCCGGCGATCTCCAAGTCAAGTTCCTTGATCATCTCCACATAGGAAAGAAATTCATCGAGAATCTTGGAAATGGGAATGTCATAAATATCAATCTCATCTTTTTTAATGAGGTAAAGCAAAAGATCGAAAGGTCCTTCAAAGACCTCAAGGTTCAAACGGTAACTCATGGCGGCTCCTTACAGTCCGTTCCCGGAACTTGTCAAAGGGAACATTAGATACTGTGTCGGCAAACTATATGCATTCAACGTAGACAATTAACACACGCCAAACAGGCAAAGCCGTAAAGAAAGAATAAAAACATTGATAAGATCTTTAACGTTGCGTGCTTTGCGGCTGCCTGTACCCGGAACGGGTATGCATGGACATCTTTTTGTTTCCGGCTTTTCCAACTTAGTACCGATCAGTTGCTTCGACAAGCTCAGCAACCGGATCAATGACCAAAATTTCTAACCCAGCGGAGCTGGATAAGATTATGTATAGGATAAACATATAATTGGGACGCATCGCAGCACAAAAACCGTAGATAATCCGGATACAGACTCTAAATAAATGGATTGCCAAAAGGCAGTAAAATCAGGCGAATTAAAACAGTAAAAGGAATAATGATGTATCCCAGCAGCCCGGTAACAAACAAGCCCATTAAGATGAGGAATGAAAAAGGTGCAATCTTTTGGTAGCGGTAGGCCCAGGGACCGGGCAGCAAAGCTTCCAAGATATGGGAACCGTCCAAAGGTGGAAGGGGGATCAGGTTCAAGGCTGCCAAAAAAACATTAATACTGATGGCTGCTTGCAACACATAACTGAATCCCCGGTTACCGGTCAGGCCAAAGCCATGGCCCACCCAGGCAATGAGCGTCACCAGGATGGCAATAAGCACATTGGCCGCCGGTCCTGCCAATGAGACCAACAAAGGGTCCCTTTTGGGGTGTTTCAAATTGCTGGACGTGATGGGCACTGGTTTGGCATAACCAAAAACCATGCTGCCCTGCGACATCACCAGAAGAAAAAGGGGAAGAAAAATAGTGCCCCATGGATCGATGTGTTTTATTGGATTCAATGAAAGCCGGCCCAGCATCCTGGCTGTGGGATCGCCTAGACGGT
>CAYVTN010000268.1:0-2029 GCA_964454395.1 uncultured bacterium
TTGGGCAATGCGGGTGTTTCGCTTATTGGAAAATTGGTGACCGTGCTGACCATTTGGATAGGCGCCGGGCTGGTGATTGACGGCAAAATGACCGTCGGGCAATTGATTGCCTTTAATATGCTTTCCGGCCAGGTATCGCAGCCGATTTTGCGGATTGCCCAGCTTTGGACCAATTTTCAGCAAGTCGGCATTTCCATGCAGCGTTTGGGGGATATTTTGAGCAGTCCCATGGAAGTCTCCAGCTCGGGGCGAAGCACCATGCCCAAATTAAAAGGCCACATTATTTTTGAAAAAGTCCGCTTTCGCTACCGCCAGGACGGACCGGAAGCTCTGAGTGATTTGTCGCTGAACATTGCCCCCTCGGAGTTCATCGGCATTGTCGGCCGGTCCGGATCGGGAAAAAGCACGCTGGCCAAATTAGTCCAAAGGCTTTATGTGCCGGAACGGGGCCGCGTTCTGGTGGATGGCATGGATCTGGCCATTGCGGATGCCACTTCCCTGCGGCGGCAGATTGGTGTGGTGCTGCAGGAAAATATCCTGTTTAAGCGCTCCATTAGAGAAAATATCGCCTTGGCCGACCCGGCCGCGCCCATTGAGCGGGTGATGGCGGCAGCCCAAATGGCGGGCGCCCATGAGTTTATTCTCGAACAACCGGAAGGCTACGACACCATGGTGGAAGAGCATGGCGGCTCGCTTTCCGGGGGACAGCGCCAGCGCATTGCCATTGCACGGGCGCTGCTGACCAATCCGCGCATCCTTATTTTTGACGAAGCCACCAGCGCCCTGGATTATGAATCGGAACAAATGATTCAAAAAAACATGCGGGCCATTTGCCGGGGCCGGACCGTGATTGTGATTGCCCACCGCCTGAGCGCGGTCCGCGAGGCGGACCGCATTATCGTTTTGGAAAAAGGCCGGATGGTGGAGCAAGGCAGCCATCCGGTTCTGGTGGGGCAACCGGGGGGCATTTACAGCAGGCTCTACAGCCTTCAGCAAGGGGAGCCTTTATAAATGAGGATGCATCTTGAGGTTTGGAAATCGATGGCAGAGCGTTATGCCGCCATCTGGCGCGCGGTCTGGGAGAAACGCCATCTTTTAAAATCACTCGAACGCAACAGCGATGAGCGCGCCTTTTTACCTGCGGCCTTGGAATTGCAGGAGACGCCGCTCTCGCCGTTGCCCAGGACGGCGATGTGGCTGATCATCGGGTTCGCGGCTTTTGCCCTGCTTTGGGCCATATTCGGGAAATTGGATGTGGTGGTGACGGCGCAGGGCAAAATCATTCCCAGCGACCGGACTAAAGTAATCCAGCCCATGGAAACCGCGACGGTTAAAGCCATCTATGTGCAGGACGGGCAAATGGTGAAAGCCAATGACCTTTTGCTTGAGCTGGACGCCACGGCCGCCAAAGCCGACCAAAAAAGATCCTACGGTGATTGGGTCGCGGCGCGCCTGGCCCGGGCCAGGGCATTGGCCTTCCTCAAAGCCATCCGGTCTCCAGCCAAGCGCCATGCCGGTTTGGCCTTGCCGGAAACCAAGACTTTGCTTGAAGACATTGCCAGTGAGCAGATTTCGGAGGAAGAAAAGACCCTGGCCGCCCAAATAGAGGAATATAGCACCAATTTGCAAAAATATAATGCCGAGATTGCCCAGGGTGAAGCCGCTATAGCGTCGGGCCGGGAACAATTATCCCAATTGCAGGAAACCCTGCCGATTGTCAAGGAGAAGGCGGACGATTACAAAAAGCTATTTGAAAAAGATTATGTCAGCAAACACGATTATTTGGATAAAGAACAGGCAAAAATTGAAAAGGAACACGAGGCGGCCGCCCAAGCCGGAAAACTTGAGCAATTGGAATCCGCTTTAAAAGAAAGCCGGCATGCCAAGGAAACATGGATGGCCCAGACCATAAAGACCGTCCGGGAAACCCTCAGCCAAAATGAGCAAAAATCACTGGAAACCAACCAACAGCGCATTAAGGCGGAGCAGCAAGTGCGGTTGATGGAATTGCACGCCCCGGTGGCCGGAA
>CAYVTN010000268.1:2039-4489 GCA_964454395.1 uncultured bacterium
TTCAGCAACTGGCGGTTCAGACCATCGGCGGCGTGGTGACGCCGGCACAACCGCTTTTGTCCATTGTGCCTGATAAAGATTCGGTTGAGATTGAGGCTATGATTCAAAATAAAGACATAGGGTTTGTCAGGGAGGGACAGGAAGCGGTGGTTAAAGTGGAAGCCTTTCCCTACACCAGGTATGGCACCATACCCGGCCGGGTCAAAACCATATCCCTGGACGCCATTACCGATGAAAAAAAAGGCCTGCTCTATTCCAGCCGTGTGCTCATGCTGAAGCATACCATGGCCGTGGAAAATAAAACAATCCCCTTATCGCCCGGTATGGAGGTGGCGGTTGAAATCAAGACAGGCAAACGCCGGGTGATTGAATATTTTTTAAGCCCAGTGCTGGTCCAGGCCGATGAAAGTTTGAAAGAAAGGTGAGGGTGGGATTGTTTAGTGCGGGTTGGCAGGTTGCAGGGGCATGGCGTGCCGTGCCCCTGCACAAATATTAACAGGCCAGGAAAGGTTGGATTTTGTATCAATATTTCCGGTTTTCGGGTTTGAATGAGGCGAATGGTGAAAAGGTTATCTTGCTGGACTTTCTTGTTATTTTTTAATTTGTTTTTGGGGTTGCGATGTTTCCTGCATGCCGAAAGCCTGGAGGAAATGGCGGATTTGGCCAAACATTTTGACGCCCATTTTTTATCGGCTCGTGCTGATGAAGAGGCGAGTTCATGCCAGGTTCAGGAAGCTTTTTCGCAATTATTGCCTACGATTGACCTGGACGGCGATTGGATGAAAAATCATATCCTGGTGACCTATGACAACCGCCGTTTTACTAAAATCGACCGGGATTATGATTCCGCGCAATGGTCGGCGCAGTTGACACAGCCCATTTTTGATTTGAAAGCCTGGACCGGCCTGGGGCGGGCGCAAACCGCGCACGACCTCGCCGGGCGCCGGTTTCGGCAGGCGGAATTGGATCTTTTTCAACGATTGACGCAGGCCTATTATGATACGCTCTTTGCCATTGAAAATGTCCGCATTTTGGAAGAGGAAAAAAGCAACCTTGCCTCCAGGTTGGCCAATATCAAAGGATTGCACCAATCCGGCGTGGTGGCGGGCACGGAAACCCTGCAGGTCAAATCCCGACTGGCCATGGTGGAAGCCCAATTGCTTGAAGCCCAGTGGACCCTGGCCAATAAGCGGAGGCTGTTGAAAAGCATGACCGGCCCGGACGTCGGCGACCCCGATCCCGTGGGGCGTGATCAAATCGAGAACAATCCGGGCTATTTGGAGGATTGGCTGGCGCGTCTGCCGGACAATGTGCAGGTTCAGTCCAAGCAGTTGGATCTTGAAATTGCCAAACAAGGCCAGGGTCAGGCGGCATCGGGTTTTTGGCCCAGTATTGAGGCCATCGGTACGTATGGGGATGCCATGGAGGGACCGACCGCATCCTTGCCCGTTGAAACCATCAACAAAAATTACAGCGCCGGGTTCAGATGCACGTGGACGCTTTTTTCAGGATTTGGAACCATAGCCGCATGCAACGAAGTCCAAAAAAACGCGGACAAAGCCCAAGCTGAATTAAAAGCCGCGCAACGGGAGGTCTCCATCCAGATTGCCCAATATTATTCCGGCATAAGTTCGGGTTTCAAGCAACTGCAGGCTTTGGATCAAAGCGTGGCTGCCGGAAAGGAAGTGGTGCAAGCCATGGAAGAGGGCTATCATGTGGGCGCGCATTCGCTTATGGAATTGCTGGACGCCCGGCAACAATTGCTGGAAGCCAAACGTGAGCGCAGCGAAGCTTTTTATAAGTTGCTCATGGATCAATGTCAATTGCATTTGGCTGTAGGGGAGATAAATTTTTAAAATCAGGATGCGGGATTAAAACTTCGACGAAAATGTCGATACATCATGAGGGATGCCATGAAAAAGCTCTGGAGATTTTGGTGCCCAGCCACGGACCTCTAATGGGACTGACAGGGATACTTTTCAGGAAACAACTATTGAAAGACGCGATTAACAGAGGAGTATTATAACGGACCTTACCATAGGAGAGCAACGAATTGGAAATGGCACGCGAACGATAACCGGGAATAGAGGGGGTGACCATGCCGTGGAAAAAAACAGTTGTACGAATTGTGGAAAATCACTTGAAGAAAATAAAATGGAATTGAATTACTCGGGGATGAAGATTAATATCTGCTCGGATCAATGTGAACAGGAGATACTAAAAACATTGAAAAATAAGAGGCGTACCATGGTTTTTACTTTTGGAAGCCTGGCTTTATCCTTGGTTGTCGGCTTTGCATTAATATTCCTTGGGAAACCGGTATTAGGGACGCGTTTGTTGTTTATCGGCATGGGGCTTGGCATTATATTTTTCCCCTTGCCGACACCCCAAACGGTATCCATGTTCGGTTTAAGAAAAGCGAAATTGATTGTGAGAATGATTGGGGTAAG
>CAYVTN010000269.1:0-4466 GCA_964454395.1 uncultured bacterium
GCCAATTTGCTTTTTCGGGCTTTTGACGCTCCCGGCCGGCATCACGGGAAGAGCAGCCTTCAGGGGCACACCCATGCTGTCAAAAGGCCGGGGCAGCCCTCGGGCGTCAGATGTGCGCCGGACGCCTAATGCCCTTTTCTTAGCCCGAAAAAGCAAATTGGCCAAAGGTGCGTTATCGCCATTTTATATGTTCAAAATGACCTGAGTAGTTACAACCCCGGAGGTGTTTAACCCATGATCATTGTCATGAAACCTAATGTATCAAAAAAGAAAATCACGGAAGTGATGGAACGCATCAAGAAAATGAAACTCGAGCCGCATCTATTGCAGGGCACGGAACGCAACGTCATTGCGGTCATCGGCGATGAGCGCAATTTGCAGCGCCAGCCCTTGGAGGCCATTCCGGAAATCGAGAATGTCATGTCCGTGCTCAAACCGTACAAGCTCGCCAGCAGGGAGAGCAAACAGGAAGCCACCGTCATCTCCACCGGCGCCTTTTCCATCGGCGGCCCTTCCTTGGCCATTATTGCCGGACCCTGCACCGTGGAGAACAAGAGCATGATCATGCAGACTGCCCGGCATGTCAAAGCCAGCGGCGCCACGGCGTTGCGGGGCGGGGCGTTCAAGCCCAGGACCAGCCCCTATGCTTTCCAGGGCTTGAAAGGCGCCGGCCTGACCATCCTGAAGCAAGCCCAAAAAGCTTACGGCCTGCCGGTGGTGACCGAAGTGCTTGATCCCCGCGATGTGCCGGCCGTGGCCAAGGCGGCCGATATTCTGCAGATCGGCACGCGCAACATGCAGAATTTTGAATTGTTAAAAGCCGTGGGCAAACAGAAAAAACCGGTACTGCTCAAACGGGGCATGGCCGCCGGGGTGGACGACTTGCTCATGTCGGCCGAGTACATCATGGCCCAGGGTAATTACCAGGTGATTTTGTGCGAACGGGGCATTCGCACCTTCAATGATTACAGCCGCAATACGCTGGATTTGACCGTGATCCCGGCGCTCAAGGAAAGAACCCATCTGCCGGTGATCGTGGACCCTTCCCATGGCACGGGCAAACACGATTATGTGGCGCCCATGGCCAAGGCCGCCCTGGCCGCCGGCGCGGACGGCCTGATCATCGAAGTCCATCCCCATCCGGACAAAGCCCTGGTGGACGGCAACCAGTCCCTGTCCCTGGAAGAGTTTGACCGCCTGATGCAGGAGCTGAAAGTATTGGCGCCGGTTTTGGGAAGAAAACTATAAATTAATATTTATTAAATAATAGTATTATTTTTACTTAAAATATGCAAAAATTAATTCAAAAATAAAACAAAGGCAAAATTATGCTGCTTGAATTCAATGTCACTAATTTTAAATCCATTAAGGAGAAACAAGCCTTATCCATGGTTGCTGACAGCGGAAAGGAACTGGAGCAAAATACCATGGATACAGGGCTGAAAAGTTTGCCAAAGGCGCTGAAAGTAATGGCGATTTATGGAGCTAATGCGGCGGGCAAAAGCAATATTATTAAAGCTTTTAAATTTATGCAGCAATTTGTTCTGGCCTCATCCAAAGATAGCCAAGCCGATGAAACCATTGATGTTCAACCGTTCAGATTGTCCCAGGAGATGAAAAATCAGGATTCAACGTTTGAAGTTATGTTCATTGATAAAGAAATCAGATATCAATATGGCTTTTCGTTAAATAAAAATCATGTTTCTGATGAATGGTTAATCGCCTATCCTGAGGGAAAGCCCCAAACATGGTTTGAGCGCTTTGCTGACGGCAACTGGAAATTTGGCAGTAAATTTAGAGGGCATAAGGAATTATTACGAGACGCTACCAGACCTAATGCACTTTTTCTATCCACAGCAGTACAGTTAAATAACGAACAATTGAAACCGGTTTATGACTGGTTTAAAGATGAGCTAAGGATATTGAACGATGAACCCCATCCCGGATTTTCAATAACCCAGGCTGAAAACGAGGATAAGCGTAAGGAAATAATGGCTATTCTGCGATCGGCTGATTTAAGTATCAAGGATTTGAAAATTGAGAAAGAGCTTCTGACTGAGGACAAATTACCCAAGGATATGCCAAAGTATATAAAAGAAGATTTGTTAAATAAAGAGGTTTTTAAAGTTCTGCTTTTGCATGATGGCAATGAATCCGAATTATTTGATTTTGGAGATGAGTCGGAAGGCACAAAAAAAATATTTGCACTGGCCGGCCCTTGGCTGGATGTCCTGAAAAATGGCAAAGTGCTGGTTGTGGATGAGTTAAACAATAGTTTGCACCCCTTGCTGGTAAGGCATTTAATTAACTTGGTCCATCAATCAACGCAAAAAATCACCGATGCACAACTGATTTTTACAACCCACGATACCTCCATTCTTGATGCAACGCTTTTTCGCAGGGATCAGATTTGGTTTGTTGAAAAAAAGTTGGAAGGTGACACAATATTGTATCCCTTGACTGATTTTAGCCCGCGTAAAAAAGAAGCTTTGGAAAAAGGCTACCTTAAAGGACGTTACGGCGCGCTGCCATTTTTAAAAGAGTTTGGCCTATAATGGGCAGTGACCAACTTGCAAAGAAAAGAAAGGCACGCAACGAGCAAAGCCTGAAACGGCAAAAATCAAAGCGCGCACCTTATGATATTATCCTTGTTGTTTGCGAGGGTTCAAAAACGGAGCCGCAATACTTTAGGGAAATCATCAAGGCATTCCGATTAAATACCGCCAATGTTATAATTTGTGATAGCAAGCATGGTTCCGATCCCTTAAGCGTGGTGAATTGCGCTATCGATAAGTTGAAGGAAGACAGTTCCATTGACTACGCTTACTGTGTTTTTGATCGCGATAAGCATGGTACCTTTAATGATGCCATGCAAAAATTAGAATCATCTAAATATAAAAAGAAACTTAATAGAATATTATCCGAGCCCTGCTTTGAATTTTGGATTTTACTTCATTATCAATACACCACCCGATCATTTTGCGCTGCCGGTGAGGAATCAAATTGCAATGAAGTTATTAAAGAATTAAGAAAGCATATTTCCGGCTATTCCAAAGGCCATACCGGCCTTTTTCAACAGACCAGAGACCATCTCGAAACCGCTATCTCGAACGCTGAAAAAATCATACATGATCATATGCAAACGGACACAACGAATCCTTCAACGGAAGTCCATAAGCTGATCAGGAAGTTACAGGAATTAACAAATAAATTTTAGGCAGCTATCCATGCCCACGATTACCGCGATTGAATCCCAGAAAAAAAGCAAACAGTGCGTCAACCTCTTTGTTGACGGCGAATTTGCCCGTGGATTGGCCCTGGAAGTGGCCATGAAAAAAGGCTTGAAGAAAGGCCGGCCCATGACGGACGAGGAACTGGCCGGGCTTATTCATGATGACCAAATCTGGCAGGCCAAAGAAGCCGCCCTGCGCCTTCTCGACGTGCGCGCCCGCGCCAAAAGCGAGCTGCGGCAACGGCTGTGGCAAAAGAAATTTTCCGGGGATGTGGTGGAGGACGTGCTGGCGGATCTTGAAAAATCGGGCTTGATTAGTGACGCCGCCTTTGCCAAAATGCTGGTCCATGATTTAAGCCTCAAAGCCGTGAGTACTTCGGTGCCTGGCACCGCGATACCATACGCTGGATTTGACCGTGATCCCGGCGCTCAAGGAAAGAACCCATCTGCCGGTGATCGTGGACCCTTCCCATGGCACGGGCAAACACGATTATGTGGCGCCCATGGCCAAGGCCGCCCTGGCCGCCGGCGCGGACGGCCTGATCATCGAAGTCCATCCCCATCCGGACAAAGCCCTGGTGGACGGCAACCAATCGCTATCCTTGAAAGAGTTTGACCAGTTGATGAAAGCGTTGAGAGCTTTGGCATCGGTTTTGGGGAGGACGCTATAGAATCTGTATTGGCGTGATACACCTTTTTTGCGCTGTCGGAGGCCTGGTTTTTGTAGTAGGGAATGATCGCGACCTTTCCTTGCCGTGCCTGTCAGGCGAATGTGTTGGCCGGCCGGTGTCTCCCTCTTGCAAGGTACGGCCTTCATTTCCGGCTCCGGCGGCGGTTTTGAATGAAAGCTCGTTGAAACAACTTTATAAAGTTCTTTCTTCCTTTCTATCAATTATCTTTTTGCTACATCCTGCTTAAATATAGGTTGAGTAAAAATGAATCTTTTGTATCTGAATATTCATTAAGTGATACGTCAAAAAGTGGTAATGATTCCGCATGGCGAGTTCTTGTTGCGGAAAAGGCATTTTTGATCTCGTAGCACCGTCACCCCGGCATCCCGCATATGCGGGATACCGGGGTGACAAGATGGTTTAATCTGTGTTGGATAAAAATGTGTTTCCGCAACAGGAACCCGCGATCGGGTTTATATAAGCATCTCCACTTTGGTAAATTTGCTTTTTCATCGTCTGGATTAATGAAAATCAAATGGAGTCAAATTCCGTGGGGACAGTAA
>CAYVTN010000270.1:0-4453 GCA_964454395.1 uncultured bacterium
TTTTGCCTTTCCCAGCTCTTCTGGAAGAGCGGTTAATTGCACAAGTGCAGGCTCCTAGTGGCAGTCGAAAAGGCCGGCATACCCATCATGCTCCATACCCACAGGACCAATGACGTGGCTCAGCGGCTTTTGGAACACAAACAAATACCGGGTTTGAAACAGGCGGTCATCGTTAAGAGGGAAGCGGCCAGGGGTCATCATCGCTTTGATTTTTTACTTCAACAGCACAATCAGCGGATATATTTGGAAGTTAAATCCTGCACGCTTTTTAGCGGCACCATGGCCATGTTTCCGGATGCTGTTACTGAAAGCGGGATAAACCTGGGCCCATCTCCTTGGGCTCCTGCCACAAAAGCCTTGAACTCATGGGTGATTCACCTTGAAAAACTTTGCCGTCGTGATGTAAATATTACCTTATCCCGATCTGAAGGCCCGAAAAAGCAAAATTGCCAAAGTCGAGTAATATAATGAATGAATCGCGTGCCTTATGCTATACTTGGTTTATCAACAAGAATGAAGGCAAAGCATGAAACAGCGGTTTTTCATCATCATGATTTCATCAATGTTTTTATTCCCATTATCCCTCCATGCCAAGGCAGGACCGGAATTGCGTTTTGCTGCGCAAAATCGATGGGATGAAGTCCTGAACCTTCTTGATCGGGGCGGTGATGTCAGGCAAATTGATGCCCAAGGACGCACCCTGCTTATGTATTGCGCCCAATATAATTATCCCAATGTGCTGCGAAAGCTTATTGCCTTGGGAAGCGAGGTCAACCGGAAGGATAAAAATGGTCGGGACGCCCTGGTCTATGCGGTCAAAAAAGGGCAGTATGAACAGGCTTATTATTTGATTAAAGCCGGTGCGCAATTGCAGCACCGGCCCCGGCATGGGGGCGATCTGCTTGGTTTTGCTCTGGCCTGGAATGATCACGACACGGCGTTAACGTTGATTGCCTGTGGCGCCATTCCCAACCGCAACGATTATCCCCGACTCCCTAAATTGCTTATCGAAGCCGCCGAACGTCCCCTGACCCAGGCGGCGATTGCCCTGTTGGCTTACACTATTGACGTTAATCGCCATGATGAAAATTTCAAAACACCCTTAATGCATGCCGCCCAAAAGGGGTCGCTTGTTTTAACCCAGGGCCTGATCGCAGCCGGCGCCAAGGTGGATGAAGTGGATCACAAAGGCAGAACGGCTTTAAGTTTTGCCTTGGCTGGAAGAGGACAGAAAACAGAGTTGCGGTTGCGCGATCCCCTGCAGGAATTATTTAACGAACAGGACAAAGCCGATTATAAAGGGGTTATCGGAGCCCTGCGGTCAGCCGGGGCCAGGGTGAGCCAGCAAATGATGGAAGATATGCTGGAGCAGGATGAAAAGGAAGGGTCTTTTTGGAAATTTTATATCCGCAGCCAATTGTTTTACTGGGAAATCATTCTCTACTATCTGGGCGTCATCCTGACGCTCATTTTACTTTATCGCCAGTTTAACGAGGTGGTGGACAAAGTGGTGATCGCCGTGGCCGTCGTGGTGGGGCTGATTACCACCGTGGGCTTGTTGGGCAATCAGTTTCCGGCGTTGCAATTTATTTTAACCACCAGCAAGATTGGGAATGTGCTCTTTGCCGTTTTAAGGGCCACCGTCATCACGGCCTTTGCCTTTAGCATCATTTATTTACTCTGGCAGCTCCTGGAAACATCGACCGATCATTATAAGGGCGTCGTGGTCGAGGATAATACCTGCTGCCCTCATTGCGGGCGTCCCATTACTTTTGACAATCGGCATAAAGGCTTCTGTCCTTTCTGCAAACAACGGTTTAATGACGAAGAAGATATGGAACCATCGTCATGAGTTCAATGTCAGCAAGGTATACGTTTTTGGGGCAGGTCCATTTTTATTGGCAGAGTTTCATATAGTGATAAACCGCCAAGGCGCAAAGAAAGAAAAAAATAAAGGATTATTTCTGACCGAAAGGCACGGGCCATGAACTGTTCCCTGGAGAAAAGACAAGCCTGGATTGATGAATTGGAAAACACCATTTATGATGTGGCTGTCATGGGGGGCGGTATCACCGGGGCAGGCATTGCCATGCAGGCTGCCCGGTTGGGCCTCAAAGTGCTTTTGGTTGAAAAAAATGATTTTGCTTCCGGCACCAGCAGCCAGTCATCCAAACTGGTGCATGGCGGATTGCGCTATCTGCAGCAGTATGATTTTGGCCTGGTGCATACGGCTTTAAAAGAGCGTTATTTTTTGCTTAAAAATGCGCCCCATATCGTCCATCGCCTGCCTTTCGTTCTGCCCATCTATCAGGATTCGCCCGACGGCTATCTGAAGTTGCATCTGGGGCTTTATTTTTATGATGCCCTCTGCGGCTTTCATCCCATCGGACGCCATCATATGGTACCCAAAAACAGGCTGGAATTCAAATTGCCGAGCCTGAACCAGGAGGGGTTGAAAGCCGCGGCCAATTATTTTGATGCCCAGGGTGATGATTGCCGCTTGGTGCTGGCTTCACTCTGGACGGCGGTGCAGCACCATGCGCATATCCTTAATTATTTTGAAATCAATAAAATTAATACGAAACAGGGCAAGGTGCAAAGTTTGTCCGGACGGGATAAATTATCCAAGCAATCCTACACCATCCGCGCCCGGGTCTATGTCAATGCCACCGGCGCCTGGAGCGATCAGGTCAGGCAGCTGGCGTCGGATAAAGCCATGGCGCCCCGCGTCCGCAACACCAAAGGCGTGCATATGGTGGTGCCGCGACAGCGGCTTCCCATTCAGGAAGCGGTGATGATATTTTCCGTGGTCGACGGACGGACCATGTTCGCTATTCCCTGGGAAGAAGCCACCCTGCTGGGCACCACTGATGATGATTATGACCAGGTCCTGGATGATGTTTATGCCACCAAAAGGGAGATTAATTACCTGCTGGCATCTTTTAACGCCGCCTTCAAGGAGGCGTCCTTGACCGAGGCGGACATTCTCAGCACCTTGGCGGGTTTGCGGCCGCTGGTGCTGAAAAAAAACATTCATGCTTCCGAGGTCAGCAGGGAACATGAATTGTTCGAGCACCCCGCCAATTTGTACAACATGATCGGCGGAAAACTGACGACTTATATTAAAATGGCGGATGACTTGATTAAAAAAATTCATAAAAAATTTCCCCAGTTAAAGGGTGCTTATACCTTGCCCGCTCTGGCGCCTTTGGTGGGATCACAAGGGGATCTCTCCGAGCTGGAAACAAAGCTTAGACATACCACCAAGTGGGATGAACCCCTGATTCAAGCATTGATCAAGCGTTATGGCACCCAGGCTTTGACAGTGGCCGAATTGGCGTCCAAGAACAGGAAATTAAACCAAAAACTAACGCCGGTGGGGGATGTGATTTTAGCGGAAGTGGATTATGGCCTGGCGCATGAAATGATGACTTCGGCCGCGGATTTTATCATGCGCCGGACCCGGATGTTTTACTTTGATAAGCAGCACGGCCGCGAGCAGGCGGTCCGGGTGGTGGAACGCATGGCCGAGCTTTTGAATTGGTCAAAAGAGGAAAAGCTAAGGCAGATGGATGAAGTGGTTTATTTTTGTCAACAGAATGATCGCTATCGTTTTTAAAAGAACGCCCAATGTGAAGTATAATGGTTCCTAACCCGGACAGGCCGGAAAAATTCTTCACCGCAAAGGCGCCAAGGTCGCAAAGGAAAGCGATATTCCGTTGAAAGAAATTGTTTGCGAAAAAGCGTTGCGACCTTGGCGCCTTTGCGGTGAGAAAAATCTTTATTTGGAAATACAGAATCTAAAGTCAATGTGGGTACGTATTATTTTGCGTAGGGGCACAACAGCATCCCGGATGTCCGCAACAAGTGCCGTGCCCCTGCAATCCGTCTAAAAACGAAGAAATAGCTGCGCCAAATATGCGAACATTGCCTGTGCAGTATCCATATCCTTACTCCTCTTCACTTAATTCATTGACAATACAATCGAGATCACTCAATTGCTTGAGCGTCAACGGTTCCAGCGCCAAGCCAAACTGAAAACAATTTTTATCTTCGTCCCATTGTTTCCATTGCACCTTGCCCCGTCCCTTGATTTTGGCAAAAGGATTGGGCAGCTCCAGATCAAAATCCAAATCTTTTTCTTCGATCATGCCAAAGGCCAGAGGCAGGGAAAGCTTCATGCCATTAATGCTCAGATCGTTGACCCGGCCGTGGGTGGACACTTTGTCTCTCAGGGTTTGGTCTTCTATGGACACCTTGATGGGCAAATCCACCTTAACGCGTTTTTCCAGCTTAATCGGTCCTTTCATTACTGCGCCTCCTTTTTTTTCGTCTGAGCCTTCAACGTCGAGGAATGCAGGTAATACTCCAAAGCTTCACGAACCACGAAACTAAAACTCCGCCGCTTTTTACCGGAAATATTCTTTAACTTATTCACCAGTTCGGCGTCCTG
>CAYVTN010000271.1:0-4411 GCA_964454395.1 uncultured bacterium
GCGGTGGCGCTCAAAAACCGCCTCAGTTCCTACCGCCGGCCTTTGGAGAGTCTGGATCCCAAGACCAGGGCCATGGTCACCAAAATCGCCAAAGTGGAATTTGTGGTGACTGATTCGGAAATCGAAGCGCTCATGCTGGAATACACGCTGATCAAAAAGCACCGGCCCCGGTACAATGTGGTCATGCGGGATGATAAAAGTTACCCCTACTTAAAAATCACGGAGGACGAGTATTTTCCGAGGCTGGTGGTGACCCGAAAACCCTACGTGGACCAGGGCCATTATTACGGTCCCTATGTGGGCCTGCCCGCCAAGCTGGTGGCCCGCGAATTGGCACTGGCTTTCCGCCTGTGTCCCAAGAAAATCCCCCGGCATGGGCCGCTTAAGGATAAACGGGCCTGTCTGTACTACCAGATGAAACGCTGCAGCGGGGCCTGCCTGGGCTTGGTCTCGGCCCGGGAGTACGGTAAACAGATTCAGGGGCTGATGGATTTTATCGAAGGCCGCAAGGATCCGCTGACCCCGGTGCTCAAACGCAAAATGAAGGAAGCCGCCGGCCGCGAGGATTTCGAGGTTGCGGCCGGATACCGCGATCAACTGGAGCATTTGGCCAGAGTCCGCAACCTGCCCACCGTGCGGTCGGCGGATATACAAAACAAGGATTTCATTGTACTGGCCAAGAGCGGCCATCATGCGGCCGTGGAGCTGTTTAATGTGCGCAGCGGCAACCTTGAAGGCCGCCGTAATTTCAGCCTGCAACATGTGGGACTTAGTTCGGAAAGCGAACTTTACGCCCAGGTCATCACCCAATATTACGCCCAGCCCGTGGAGATTCCGTCCACCATCATCATGCGCGGCGAACCGTCTGACAAGCGGTTGCTGTTGAAATGGCTGGAGACCAAGAAAGACGGACCGGTGGTCATCCGCCTGCCGGAAAACCATGAGGAGCAGCGCCTGCTGGCCATGGCCGATACCAATGCCTGGCTCTACCTGAAACACCAGGACGAGACCTGGAGTGAAGGCCTGAGCGAGGAAGCGCGGCAGGTGCTGGAGGATGTTAAAAAAAGGCTCCGGCTCGATCAGCTGCCCGTGCGCATTGAAGGCTATGATATCTCCAACATCAGCGGCCAGGATGCAGTGGGCTCCCGCGTGGTGTTTACCAACGGCCTGCCTGACAAAAAAGAGTATCGCCGGTATAAAATCAAGTCCATCGCAGGACCCAATGATTTTGCCATGATGCAGGAGATGCTCTTTCGCCGCTTCAAACGGATGAAGGTAGAAGGCGCCACGGCGCCTGATTTGGTGGTCGTTGACGGCGGCGCCGGCCAGCTCTCGGCAGGCCTGCATGTGCTGGAAGACCTGGAGCTGATCCGTATTCCCATGATCGGCCTGGCCAAAAAACACGAGGAAATTTATCAGCCCGGTCAAATGGAACCCCTGCAACTGGCCATGACGTCGCCCACGATCGGCTTGCTGACCAGGCTGCGCGATGAAGCGCACCGTTTTGCCATTACCTATCACCGCAAATTAAGATCCAAACGGCTGCAGGCCTCGGTGCTTGACCAGATTGACGGCCTGGGCCCGGTGAAGAAACGCAGGCTGCTGCAACAATGCGGCAGCGTGGAAGCGATTTTAAATACCAGTATCGAAGGCCTGCAAGCCATTGCCGGCATTGATGAAGCCCTGGCGCTGGAGATCCATCGCCATTTAAAAAAAATGTTGTCCTGATCCGGCCAAGCCGGAATAAAAAAATGAATCCTGGCAGGGGCGTGTTGCATACGCCCCTGCTCTGGCCGTGCCGCCTGGTGTGTGCAGGGTCGCGGCGCGTCCGGACAACCGGAATAAGGGGTTAAAGACCAAGGTGTTTTTATGAATCGTTTTACTTTTTTAACAGGTTGTTGGTGGCTCAACCTCGGCCTGGCGCTTTCCTTGACGGGCTGCAGTATGGCTACGGTAATGCTCCGCCTCCAGCAACCGCGGCCCAGCCAGGTGGAATTGAAAGATGTGAAAAAAATTGCTATTCTTGATTTTACCACGCCTCTGGGCGAGAGCGGCAGCGGTACTGACTTTGCTGATGTCGCCCGCCGTCTGTTCCAACAGGACGGCCAGTATAAGATCAATGATCCTGATTCAATCCGCGCTTTTATAAGGGAGGCACGGCTTCGGCCCAGCCAGTTCCAGGACTTAAGTACATTGCAATTTGTTGCCGATCATATCCATACGGATGCTTTCTGTTTCGGCGATCTCACCGAGATGAGCCTGAAGAATAACAAGACTTATTCCTATCGCCAGCGTAAAATCGGGGAAAAGTCAGTGGAACACCAGATGGTGGACAGCCGTGGCAACACCAGGGTGGTGGTTACCTATGAACCTATTATCACCCGGATCAAGGTGACCTCTGTTTCCCGGCAGGTCAGCATGCGGGTCAAAGCCCGTTTGGTGGACGCCCGCAACGGCGCCTTGCTGTGGGAAAGGGAACAACAAGTATCCCGCACTTATCAGGGTCAATGGGACGAGGAGAAGGGTGCTCAAGGCTATTGGATGAATGATCAGGAAGCCTCAAAAATGGCCTTGACCACCCTGGCGCAAACATTGTTTCAACCTTTGCTGAAAGACACAGTGGTTTGCAACCGGCAACTGGCCATGCCCGCCAGCCGGGACGCGTATGCCCAATTGGTGCGCAAGGGCAATGAAGCTGCGGCCAAGGGGAATCTGACGGCAGCCGGGCAGCAGTGGCTGTCGGCTTTCAATCTCGACCGCACCCGTCCGGAGGCGGTGGCCAACCTGGCTATCCTGCGGGAAAAAAACGGGGAATATGCACAGGCCATCAGGGATTATGAATACGCCGGCCGGCAACTGGGTCAGCCGTGGGCGGGTTATGGGCCGGATATCATGAATTACCGCCGCAACCGGATCAAGTGAGTTTCTTTCCGGCGGCTTGAGAGAATCGCGTTATATTGAAAAGTTATAGTGTAGTGTTTCTTAAATAATGACCGTTATAAGGTGAATAAACAGTGTGAGAACAACAATAGAAGGAGAAAAAAATGAGATTATGGGGCAAACATTGGCGCATCCTGATAATGGCGGCCCTTGGCGCAGGGCTGTGGATGAATGCAGCCCTGGCTCGGCAAACCAAAAAAAATGGTCCTGATCTGACCCATCCCATCCGGAAAAAATGGACCATGCAGTACCTTGACAGCCAGGCGCTGCCCATAGGGTGGCGAGCCGTGAGCGGCGACTGGCAGATCGCCACGGAGCCGCAACAGCCGGTCAACAAGGTGCTCAGGCAAAAAGCGCTGCAGCGTAGTGTCCAGGTGCTGCTCAGCCGGACGGACTATTCGAATTTTGATTTTTCCGTGCGCCTGCGGGCAGACACCTTTAACCGCAAAACTAAAAATTGGCAGATGGGCGTGATCTTTCGCCGGCGTGACGGGCAGCATTACTATAAATGCAGGCTGACAGCCGCCAATATCGCCCTTATCCGTTACAGCACGCCCAAGCCGGAGGCAAGGGGGGCGAAACCGGTGAGTGTGGCCGGGGTCACGGGCAAACGGCCCCCGGCGGGTGAGCAGGTTCTTTTTATCCTGCCCATTGGTTCCAAGCCGGATCAATGGCATACCTTGAGTGTCAGCTGCTACGGTGACCGCATCACCGTGGGCCTTAACGGTAAAAAAGTGCGCGTCACCAATGATACCGGCATGGGTGCCGGGAAAATAGGCGTCTTTACCTATAAAACCCAGGCTTATATAGATGATCTGAAAATCAGTTATCTGCCGCTGCCGCCCCAAGGCACGGTCCTGCTGCCGGTCAGAAAGGTTTACACGCCCGGCAAGGACGATCATCTGATTATTTATTTTACCCTGCCTCGGGCCTCGTCCGTGGAATTGTCGGTGGTCAATAGCCGCCGGGCCCTTTTTGATCTTGTCAGCAAAGGCTATTTTTCCGCAGGGCTCAATACAGTAGCCTGGAGTGGTCAAGGATTGATGGGCAAACAGCCCCGGCCGGGCCATTATTACCTGATATTAACTTCAGACCAAGGCAAGCATCAAGCCGGGCTGACCATAAGATAGGAGTCGCTGCACATGAAATCTCAAGCATCCTGGTTCGTTCTATTGCTGCTGGTCCTGCCGGCCATACCCGCCTGGCCGGGGGTGAATGAAAATCCCATCATTCAATCCTATCGTCAGGCCGTGGCCGCCAACCCCAATGATGTCATCGCCTACTACAATCTGGGGCTTGCGCTTTATCAGCAAGGCAACCTCGATGAGGCCCAACGGATGCTGGAGAGAAGTGTCAACACCAACCGCGGAGACCAGGCCGCGCATGCCCAGGTGGACGGCTTGGCCTGTCAGATCCTGGGAAGCCTGTATCTCTCCAATGGCAACAATCCCGGTAAAGCGATCAACGTTTT
>CAYVTN010000272.1:0-4405 GCA_964454395.1 uncultured bacterium
GGTGGGTGTGGACGAGTTCCTGGAGGTTGGTGATGGCTTCCTGGGCTTTGCCCTGTTTGTGATAGACCACGCCCAGTTCGTAATGGCTGCGCACGTTGTCCGGATCATAATGCAAGACCCGCTGGAATTGGTCCTCCGCCTCCTTGTACAATCCCTGATGCCGGTACAGCACACCGGCATTGATATAGGCCAGGGCATAGCTGGGATCCTGTTCAATGGCTTTGCGGAATTCCGTCAGGGCATCGGCCAGCATTTTCATGTCAAAATAAATTTCTCCCAGCGTGTTGTGCAACTCGGCGTTCTGAGGTTTGACCGTGATGGCTTTTTGATATTGCTGCACGGCTTCATTCATCAACCCTTTGAGGCGGTAAGCCTTGCCCATTTCCTGGTAAGCCTTGGCGGGATCGGATTCCTTGGGGTTGGGCCCCACGGTTTCCGGCACCGCTTCTTTGGCGCCTTCCCCTTTTTTATAATAGTCAATAGCAAGATTGGTGGAGGATTGCATGTAGCCGGGATTGATCTCCACCGCCAGGGCAAATTCTTTTTCCGCTTCCTGGTTCATGCCTTTGTCGCCGTAGGCAAATCCCAAATTATAATGGGCCACGGCAAAATCGGGATTAATTTTAATGGCCGTGGTGAATTCCTTGATGGCTTCGTCGTAAAGGCCCTTGTTGTAGTAAACCTCGCCCAGGGTGTTGCGCAGGTCGGCAAAATGAGGCGAAGCGGCGATGGCCTTGGCCAAAAGTTCAATGGCATCTTCAAAGCGCCCCAAATTTTTATACACCAGTCCCAGGGCGTTGATGGCAAACAAATGAGAAGGCGTAATGGTGACAGCCTGCTGGTATTGGGCAATGGCGTCTTCGTAGCGGCCGGTATAGCGAAAGGCGTTGCCCAGGTTATAATGAGCATCCGCATCCTCGGGATACATCTCAATGGCCCGCTGATAAGCCCCGATGGCGCGGTCATAAATACCGGTATGTTTGTTGACGGCCTGTAGATTCTCCATGGCCTGGGTAAGGTTGTGGTCGATTTCCAGAGCCCGTTTGAATTCCTTGATGGCTTCCACATACATGCCCTTGGAGTAATAAAAAACGCCCAAGTTGTTGTGGGCCGAGGCATCGTTCTGGTCGATGCCGTACTCGAATTCGCGTGTGTTCTGAGCCTCTTCCGGTTCGCTCATTGCTCCGCTCCCGCAGCTCCGGAATCAATTGAGGGCATGTTGACGGCATTGAAGAGGTTGCCCAAGTGCACCACCGTCAGCAGGCGGTTGGCCACCTTGCCCACGCCGTAGACAAATTTGGGATTGATCCCTTTCAAGGTACTCGGCGTGGTCTCGATATTGCTCATGGGCAGCTGCACCACGGCCTCCACCGTATCCACCCTCAGCCCATAGAGCTGGTCCGTGATCTCGATAATGATGATACGGGTCATCTCCGTGACCGGTATTTGCCGATGACAAAGCAAGAGGCTCAGATTGACTACCGGCAACACGGATTCCCGGTGACGGAGCAACCCCTCCACATAATCAGGCATGCGCGGCAGCTTGTTCAGCGGTTGGTAGCGAATGATCTCGCGCACATAAAGGGCCTCAAAGGCAAAAAATTCTTCGTCCAAAGTAAAGGTCACCACCAGGAGCCCTTTTAAGACCTGAAGAATATCTTCTTCCCGGGCAAAGCCCAGGCGCACCAAGGTTTTACCCAGCGGTTCGGCAGCCCGCTGTTGTTCCGTCAGCGCCTGGTTCAATTGTTCCTGACTGATCCGCCCGCTTTGCAGCAGCAACTGGCCGAGTGATTTTTCCTGGTGCTGTTCAATGTACCCCATTGTAGGTTCCTTCTACAAATTTAATATTATTTCTCAGGATCTCATTATTGGGATCAAGGGCCAGGGATTTTTTCCAAGCCGCCAGGGCCTGCTCCCAGGCCTGTTGTTTGTAGTAAATATTGCCCAGCTTCAAATGGCCTTCCGCATGGTCCGGTTCCAGGATCAGCAGGGCCGTCAGCGCTTCCACGGCCTTGAGATAGTCGCCCATGCGGTATAAAAAATTTGCCCGCCCTTCCACCAGGCTTAAGTCCTGCGGTGTCAGGGCAATGGCCTCCTGATAGGCACGATCGGCCAGTTCCAAATTGTTCTCCAGGTCGCAAATAAAAGCCCGCATTTTCTTAACCCAGCTTTCTTCAGGCGCTTCTTTCAATATTGTTTGAAAAGCCTCGATGGCCTTTTCCTTCTGTCCCAGTTTGGCGTACAGCAAGCCCAACTGGCTGCGGGCTTCCAAATCATGTGGCCGCAGTGTTACATAACGTTCCTGTACGGAAATCGCCTCCTCCATGTGATTACCCTTAAT
This sequence comes from uncultured bacterium, assembly GCA_964454395.1. GTDB lineage: Bacteria > Oederibacteriota > JAAXVQ01 > JAAXVQ01 > JAUVAV01 > CAVQBK01. The sequence goes on from CAYVTN010000272.1 coordinate 2,342, forward strand.
GAGTAATTGTCCCAAATGCTGCAGGGCGGCGCTGTCCTGCGGGTTCAGTTCCAAAACTTTTCTCAAGGCTTTTTCCGCATCCTCCAGTTTGCCCATCTTGGCCTTCAGACTGGCGATGATATTATGAATGCCGGCATGCTTGGGATTGATGCGCAGCGCAGCCTCGTATTCCGCCACCGCGTCTTCATCATGCCCCTGGCTCTCATGCAGATAGCCCAATTTAAAATGGACTTCGGAAAGATTGGGATTAATCATCAAGGCGGCCTGGTAGGCGGCGACGGCTTCATAAGTCTTACCCAGCTTGTAATATACATCTCCCAGATTATTATGCAGTCCCGGCTCTTTGGCCTGGATTCTGATGGCCTGGTGATAAGCGTTAATGGCCTCTTCGTATTGTCCTGTCTTGGTGTAGAGCAGTCCCAATTTGGCATGCACCTGGGGATGAGCGGGCACCATGGCCAGGACCCGGAGGCAGAACTTGACGGCCGTCTCGTACTGTCCCACTTGACCGTAAAGGCTTCCCAATTGAAACAAAGCCTCCCTATCGGTGGCATCAATGGCCAAGGCTTTTTCGTATTCCTTAATGGCCTTGTCGTATTGCCTGGTCTGGGTAAATGCCAGCCCCAGATTGAGATGATCCTGAAAATTATTCATGACTGCCGCCCTCGGCTTTGGCATTGGATTTAGCGGCCTTGGCCTGATAGATCCGTTCCCGGCCGTTGATGGCCTCGAATTTAAGCCGTTGATCTCCCAGCATGGTTTCGGTCTTGCCCAATACTAAAAATCCGTCGGGTTTAAGAATTTTATAAAAACTCTCGTAAAGCCGGTCCTGAAGCACAGGCATAAAATAGATCATCACGTTGCGGCACAAAATCATGTCAATCCTGTCATCTGGCATCGTGCTGGTCAGGTCAATCACCCTGAATTTGACTTTTTTCTTCAGTTTAGGATCAACGTCCCAAAATTCACCGTCCTGACGGAAATAGCGGGTTTTATAGGCCAGCGGCGTTTCCGCCAGCGCCTGCAGTTTGTAACGGCCTTCCTTGGCCCGTACCAGGCAATTGGGATCAAGGTCAGTAGCCAATATTTCCCAATACTTATGCTTGGGGAATTCCTTGTCAAAGAGCATGGCCAGCGAATAAGGTTCTTCTCCATTGGCACAACCGGCGGACCAGACCCGCACTGAGGATTTTTGCGCCAACTGGGGCAGGACCGTTTTTTTCATTTCCTCAAAAACCATGTTGTCCCGGAAAAAATGGGAAACATTAATGGTTAAGCGGTCCAGCAACAGACCATATTCTTCCCGCCGGGCGGCAAGTATTTTTTCATACTCCCGGTAGGTCGACGACTGGGTGGCACGCATACGCACCGCGACCCGGCGCCTTAAATAGCCTGGTTTATAATGAGAACAGTCCAAACCAATCTCATTGCGAATCATTTGTATTAATCTTTCAAAATGAAATCTGTCCAGGGCATCGTTCATGGTTATGGTCCTGTATAAATGAAGTCTCCCCGTTTGATAAAATCACCGGATCGTTTGGCCCGATAATCATTATTTTCCCCTGTGACAGTATCGGCAGCCATAGGCATCGGATTTACGTCTTCAGACATTGTCTCTTGGAGTTGAAAAACCACCACGATATTGTGCACACAAACAAAATAAAACCCTGGAAAATAAATGAAATAGATTATCGCCTTAATCTTCCAAAAACTATCTCTAAAAATTTAACAAAATAACTATAGTATTTATTGGGCGGTTTGTCAATAATGACTTAAATGGGGCTCGCGCTGCTGAAAAACCCTTACAAGAGTTGGCCGGCATCAAGCCCACCCGGGCCAAGCCACCGACTTTTTCAGCAGCCTGCTAATTAATTCTACAGCTGCACTTTGAATTAATAAGTTAACTTTGGCAAATTTTCTTTTTCGGGCTTAAAAAACGGGACAGATGCTTTTTCTAGAAGCAACGGGACTGCTAGAGGAAGGACGTCATCCGTGATTTCAAAGGTTTTCGGGCACAGGTGAGGACAATACCCGTGGTCAACCAGTCCCGTGGCCCCGCTTTAA
>CAYVTN010000273.1:0-4339 GCA_964454395.1 uncultured bacterium
GGAGCCGGCGGTCATGGTCATGGCGACCCCGCCTTTGGCGCGCTCCTTTTCCATGAGCTTTGTAACCCGGCCCCATAACCGTTTGGTTCTGGAAGTGGCGCTGCATAAGAAATCCGCCTTCCCTAAGTAAGGCCGATAATTCATGTAAATAAAATCCTGCAGATCCGTCTTTTTACACCAGCGCCCCCGCTTAAATTCCTGTTTACTTGCCATGATCTTTCCTTTCGCGTTATTTAATATAATATTTTGAGAGACCATCACAATTTAAACGTTTTTTTAGCAGTTTTTTTACCGCCCCCAAAGGCTTTAATATAAATTTCCTTTAATTCGCTTATCAAGGGATAGCGCGGATTGGCGCCCGTGCACTGGTCATCATAAGCTTCCTCCGTCATCCGGTCCAGATGTTCGAAAAAGTCTTCCTGCGACACACCAGCCTCCTTGATGGAGAGAGGACAACCGACTTGCACTTTCAAGTTTTCAATGGCTTGGACAAGGTTTTCCACTTTCTCTTTTTCCGACTGGCCGCCCAAACCCAGGTGATCGGCAATCTCGGCATAATGTTTTTTAGCCTGAGGATATTGGTATTGGGAAAAGGCCGCTTGCTTGGTGGGCCTGTCGGTGGCATTATAACGAATGACATGAGGTATGATGATGGCATTGGCCAACCCGTGCGCCAAATGAAACTGGGCGCCCAATTTATGGGACATGGAGTGACAGATGCCCAGGAAGGCATTGGCAAAGGCCATTCCTGCCAGCGTGGCGGCGTGATGCACTTTTTCACGGGCAAGGGGATCCTGGTGGCCATGCTGATACGCCCTGGGAAGATATTCAAACAACAGGCTTAAGGCCTGCAAGGCCAGGCTATTGGTATATTCGGTGGCACAGATGGACACATAGGCTTCCAAGGCATGGGTTATGGCGTCCAGACCCGAGAAAGCGGTGAGGCTTCTGGGCATGGACAGGGTAAAATCCGAGTCAATAATGGCCATATGCGGGGTTAGTTCGTAGTCGGCGATGGGGTATTTTTTGCCGGTTTTGTCATCGGTAATAACCGCAAAAGGCGTTACTTCGGAACCTGTTCCCGACGTGGTCGGAACGGCGATAAAGGTGATTTTACTGCCTAATTTCGGGAAGTCGTATATTCGTTTTTTTATGTCCATAAAACGCACGGTCAGATAATGAAAGGACTCTTCCGGGTGTTCATAAAGCAGCCACATGATTTTGGCTGCATCAATCGGAGAACCTCCGCCCAAGGCTATGATGACATCAGGCTGGAACTGGTTCATTAATTGGACGCCGTTATTGACATTGCTCAACGTGGGGTTGGCCTGGACATCATAAAAAACATGGTGCTCAATATTCATCTCGTCCAGCACCGCCTCAATTTTGTCGGTATAGTTTAAATCAAATAACGGCTTGTCGGTAACGATTAAAACGCGTTTTTTCCCTTGAATATCCTTTAAAGCCACGGGCAAGCAGCCGGGCTTGAAATAAATTTTCGGGGGCACTCTGAACCAGAGCATGTTTTCTCTCCTCTCAACAACATTCTTAACATTCATCAAGTGTTTGATGCCGATGTTTTCACTCACAGCATTCCGTCCCCATGAACCACAGCCCAGGGTCAGGGATGGTTCAAGCCTGAAATTGTAAATATCGCCAATTGCGCCGTGAGAGGAGGGCATGTTGATTAATAGCCGGCCGACGGGCACCTGTTTTTCGAAGGCTTCAATGCGCGCCACATTGGTCGGAGCCGTATAAAGAACCGCCGTATGCCCCATGCCGCCAAAGGCCACCAGTTCTTTTCCACGTTCAATTGCATGATGAAAATCATCGGCCCGGTACATGGTTAAAATGGGAGACAGTTTTTCCTTGGAAAATAAGTCTTCCCGCCCGATTTTGTCGGCTTCAACCACTAAAAGTTTGACATGATTGGGAACGGCAATCTTGGCCATAGCGGCAATCTTGGAGGCAGGTTGGCCGATCACCTCAATATTAAGCCCCTTTTCTTGGGTAAATAACAGTTCCTTCAATTTTTTCTTTTCGGTTGGTGAGAGAATGTAGGCGCCTCTTGACTTCAGCTCGGCTTGAACTTCATCATATTTTTCAGCGACCACGACCACTGATTGTTCCGAAGCACAAATCAAGCCATTGTCAAAAGTCTTGCTCAAAATGATGGAACTGACCGCCATCTTGATATCTGCGGTTTCATCAATGATGGCGGGCGTGTTGCCGGAACCAACGCCCAGCGCCGGATTGCCTGAGCTGTAGGCAGCGCGAACCATGGCCCCGCCTCCTGTGGCCAAAACCAGGGCGACATCCGGATGACTCATTAGCGTTTGGGAAAGTGCAACGGAGGGATGATTAATCCAGCCGATGATGTTTTCCGGGGCGCCGGCCTTAACCGCGGCATCGAGAACAATCTTAGCGGCCTCAACAGTGCATGATTTTGCCCTGGGATGGGGTGAAAAAATGATGGCATTACGCGTTTTCAAGGCAATTAATGCTTTAAAAATAACCGTGGAAGTAGGATTGGTGGTAGGCACGATGCCGGCAATAATGCCCAATGGTTCTGCGACTTTTTTATAACCTGATGATTGGTCATGCTCCAAAATACCGCATGTTTGCGTATCAGCATATTTATTGTATACAAATTCAGCGGCAAAATGATTTTTAATAATTTTATCTTCCATCACCCCCATGCCTGTTTCCTGAACAGCCGTCTTGGCCAGAGAAATACGCATGTCATTTGCCGCCAGGGCTACTTGTTTGAAAATATGATCCACTTGTTGTTGTGAGAATTGAGAAAATTTTTCCTGGGCTTGTTTAACCCGTTGAATAAGTTGGTTCAATTCCTTTTCATTAGATACTTCCTGACTCACTTCTTGGTCCATGTCAAACTCCCCTTTTTTTAATTACCGAACTAACGATTAGTGAAATACTGATCATTTTAAATAAATTAAATCCATATTTGGGCATGGAAATACCCCTTGGAATTTTAAAAATTGTGAATTTGATCGAAGGAGAACTGCGGTAAAATCGGAGTAGCAGTGTTGAGGTAAAATCGAAAGAGTAATACCGTAAAGCCCTCTTAATCATCCCTTATTCAAAGAATGTATACCAAAGCTTTTTCCATTTGTCAAATTTGGGCAAAATTATTAAGGAGAAAATTGCAGCTCACTTGGCAACTTATTTCTGCCGGGAACGCTCAACTACGCCCGGGGTTGCCTAAATCCACCATCTAATTTTTAGTGCCCGCCTTTGCTTAACCGGAAATTCCGGATAGGTGCTTTATTATTTGGGTGAGCCTATTTTTCATGAATAGGGTTGTGCTAAAAAGTCGATTCGGAATTCGATGAAAGATTATGGGTTGGGTGATGGATTGACTTTTCAGGGCAAGTGGGCTTTTTATCTGATCAAGGTGCTCTATTTGCCCAATAGTTCCGGAGTTTGAGCCAGTATTGGCATAGTCTCCTAGACTTCCATTACCACCGGAACAATCATGGGAAAGCGCATCATCTTTTTCTTAAAATATTTTTTCAAAGCCCGTCTGATCTGATCCTGGATCATGAGCGGATCAATCATGGCCTGGCTGCTCTCTTCGGACAGCACTTGGCGCACCACTTCCAGCATTTCGTCGCGCACGGTCTCCTGCGCCAGGGTCTCGCTGATGCCGCGGCTTAAAATATCGGGCCCGGAGATGATTTCTCCCTGTTGGCGGTCCAGGCCCAGCACGACCACCACCATGCCGTCCTGGGCCAAATGTTTCCGGTCCCGCAGCACCACCTGATCCACATCCCCCATGCCTTTGCCGTCCACCAACACCCGCCCGGAAGGCACAGGCTCGTCCTGAAAGACACCGTCAGGGGTAAGGCGCAGTTGGTCGCCATTTTCCAAAATAAAAATATTTTCCTGAGCATAACCCAGGGCCCGGGCCAGGGCGGCATGGTGTACCAAATGCCTGGTTTCACCGTGTACAGGCATAAAATGACGCGCGTTGACCAGGCAATGAATGATTTTCAGCTCTTCCCGGGCGGCATGTCCTGAGACATGGATTTCACTTACCCGTTCATAATGCACCTGGGCGCCGAGATGAAACAATTGGTTGATCATGTTGCCGATGCGGCGTTCATTGCCGGGAATAGTACGCGCTGATATGACCACTGTATCACCTTGGCTCAACTTTAAATCCTGATTTTCACTCACGGCCGCCCGCGCCAGCGCACTGTTGGGCTCGCCCTGGCTGCCAGTCGTTAACACCAGTGTGTTTTCCGGAGGAAGCATGGCCAGGTCGCTCCATTTCAGCCATAAATTGGGTGGAATATTAAGATAGCCCAATTCC
>CAYVTN010000274.1:0-4339 GCA_964454395.1 uncultured bacterium
AATTCATGGTATTCAGGTCGTCAGCCACCGCAGTAAAGACATCTCCCATCCCCAGCGGACGGGCTCCAAATCGTCTGTCCCAGCTGCTGGCCGGCATCGCGAGACCCAGAAACAGGGCCAATATTATCAAGCACTGGTACGGTTTGCGCAATGGACTTCACCCTACTGTTCGTTATTGTTCTCCTTAAATACTTCTTCAATCCTGGCCCTGTATTTTTCAGGCACGTCCTCAAGCACCTGGTGAAGTTTCTCCAGCCTTCCTTGCAAAGAGACCACCAGATCATTCAGGGATTCTTTAACATCATGGAATTCATCATTTTTCCTGATCCCCACATTGATGTTCCACTGGCCCCGGGCCAGCCGGCCCATGGTGCGTTTAAGGTTGAACAGCGGCCCGGCCAGGCGATGCGAATAAAACAGGCCGAAGACCAGGACCACCAGGCTTCCAATAATACTTGAGAGCAACAAAGGAAGCCAAAGCACTTGAATAGTCCGCGTAAACGCGACGGACTCCGATAAGGCGTTGGTCAGGTAGATCATATTCTCCTGGGCAACGCCAAACAGTTCTCGGATTTTTAAAAAGCCGAGGGTAATGACATGGGAGAAGACAATACTTCCAATCGTCACGAGGATAAAGTGGCCGATCATGCGGCGCTGGAAGTCTTTATTGATCCAGAACTGGCGACGCCGGTATTTTGTGGTCTGGTTTGTCTCTTTCATGATAGTCCTCCCATTTCAGAATCTATGTCAGCAAGTCCTACGCAGGTTGCGTAGATAAGTTTTATTTGTGGGGGCTTAAAATTTCGAGCCCCCACAACCCTATAGACATTGCGGAATTACTATCTAAACCGGCAAAGCCGGGAAAAAATGGGCTCATGGCAGGGGCGTATTGCATACGCCCCTGTTCTGTGCGTGCTGTCTAGCGTGTATAGGGGCGCGCCTTCCCCTACGGCTTAAATTATCTACCCCAACCGGGTGGAGCTATTGTTATGATCGGGACGCCATCAGCTGCGCAAAAACGTAGCTGTTGGAGACACAGCATCTAAAACAACAAAAAGTTCACCACAAAGGCACCAAAAAAGACAAAGAAAAATATGAAAAGGGTCTACTTTGCTCTCCTTTGTGACCTCGGTGCCTTAGTGGTGATTCATTTTTTCCCAGCTCTGCTGGGTTAGCTTAACATTCCCAGCGTTCAAACTTCCCGTCCCCGCTCATCCAACCTTTCTCAAAATGACAATCTCAAACTTAAATAATGGTTGTCCCCAAGCTGATCATTGGGCATCCACGCATAATCCAATCCCAAAGCGAACACCAGCTGCTTTTGATAGCCCACCATTCTGCCGACCCGGGCCAAAACCCGTTGATAGGCCCGCCATTCAATTCCCAATCCGGCAGTCAGCCCATTTAAGGCATTGTCATAACCCTTCCAATCGGTATGATAGCCGCCTCTAAGGGCAAACACCAATTCCAGACCAATGGCCCGTTTTAGCTCCACGCCAAAATGGAAATGAACATCTTGATCATAGGGCGCCTGCACTTCAGCGCTGAGGGTTAAGTCCTGGCTCAACAACCGGTAAGCCACGCCACCCTGGATGGTAAAAGGCAAGTCATAGCCTTCCTCCACATACTTGAATTTCGGCCCTATATTTTTAAGGCTCAAGCCTATGGTTAAATCTTTTTTCATAAAGTTCTGCTGGAGTCCGATATCGGCCGCCACGCCCATGGCGCTGGTATCGTATAGTTTGGAATACAAGCCCTTGACCACAAGGCCAAAAGGAACCTCAAAAGCATCCGTGGCATAGCCCACGGCAAAGGCGGCATCCGTATAATCAACGATACCGATGGTCTGCCCCAGATTGTCATAGCCATACAGGGGCTTGTTCCAGGTAAGGTAGTTTGCCATGATCCCCAGATAATTGCCCTGGTCCAATTTTTCCTGGTAGGCAATGGTGTGAAAGAGCATCTCCTGATGCAACGATTGGCTCTCAAACATGATTTCCCGTCCGTCATGATTGAGCATGCCCGAGGGATTCCACCACAAGGAGGCCGCGCCGGAGGCCACGGCCGTATAAGCCAGCCCCATACCCATGGCCTGGCTGCCAATGGGCACCTTCAAATAATTGGCGCCGCTTTGTCCGGTATCGTCTCCGGAAAAGTAGCCGTATCCTGTCTGCGGCATCATCATGCAGGCCGCCAGAACAATCAAAGCGAGGATGGGCCCGGCCGGCCGGCCGGGGTTAATGTCTCCCTGATGGTTGTTGTTATGATGAAAAGCGAAATACCTCCTGCACTGCATAGCTGGCCTCCTCATCGTATCACCATCACTTTCCCGGTTTGCACACTGTCGTTTTCAGCGGCATCAATGCGGTAAAGATAGACGCCCGGCGCCACCAACCCACCGGCCTCATTGCGCATATCCCAGTCGATGAAAAGCCTCCGGTCATCCTTGTTCAGGGTCCTGACCAATTCACCTTTCAGGGTATAGATGCGTATGGTTACGGTCCTCACCAGATTGAAGAACCGGATGTTGGAGGCCGCCTGGGGACCTGTTCCATTGAGCTTGATCGGATTGGGATAGGGATAGGCTTGTTTCAGATCAGGCCAAGTGATGCCAAAAATCGAGGGACTGAGATAGGACTGGTTGTCCGGATTTTCCACCATCAAATCCCAATCGCCAACTTGTGCGCCATTGACATCAAAGTCTACCGTAAACGATTGGGCGGTAAAAAAATTGTTGGTGGGGGTGGCCACCTGAACGTTGGTGCCCACAATATCCGCCTGCCCTGCTTTTTGCAGCCGCGCGCTTACCTTGGTGGCAGGCGTTGAACCACCGGCATAATTGTAGCCGTTTATCGTTACCGTAACCGTGGTATTATTGTTGGAGCTGTCCGGGGCAATAGTGGCCACAAAGGGCGGCCCCTGAAAATAATTGGCCACCACATTGGTTCTGACCCCAAACCACTGCTGGTACAGAGCAATGGCATTGCCGTGATGGTCAAAAGCAATTTTAGGGGTAATGGGCGTAACGGTATTTCCGCGGGAATCAAGGGCATTTCCCTGGTTCATCATCTCCCAGGCGCCACCGGTCCATTCGGAAGCATACACATGCTGGCCTTCGGGTGTGCCGGCATCGCCTTTGGCAAATACGCAGATGACCTTGTTGGTGGGCAGGCTGGAAGCAACACAAGGCGCGGAGGCATTGACAGTTGCAGCCAAGCCATCCACCCGGGCGCTTGCATCCCCGGGAACCCAGGTCTGGCCGTCAAACAACGTGTAAAGAATCTGTCGGCTGTTGTCGCTTTTATTGGTCACTTCATAGACACAGAGCATTTGGCCGTTGGGCAAGGCCGTCAGTTTTGGCCGGTCGGCATCGAGGTTGGTATCATCAATACTGATGGGCACCGATGTGCCCCCCCCCCCGAGGCTTACAACCACCCAGCCGCCATTGCCCCCGATGCCCCAGTAATACCATTGGCCATTTCTGTACATCGAAGCATAAATCGCTTTGTGATAAGTCCCTTCCTTGGCATACACGCAGTACACATCGCCTGTGGTGCTCTCGGCCAGATGAGGCCTGCTGGCATTGGCTGCTGCATCCGACCCGTCAATGGCCAGCCCTGAACCCGTGGTGGCCCAGCCCTGCGGGGTCCAATAGGACCAGGCATTATTGGCCCAGCGGCTGGCAAAAATGTGGTTGTAGGCGCCATCATTTTGTAAGTAAGTAATTAAAGCAAAATTGTCCGTAACCTGCACCACCGTGGGCTGTCCCGCAGTATTCCCTGTGAGGGAATTGGGATCTGAATCGATCGGCCAAGAGTTGTTAATTGGAGCAAAGGTGCCTAGGTTTTGATTTTTGCTATACTGTACCCCATAAATCCGGTAACGGGTGGTGCTGGTGCTGTATTGGGCATAAACACAAAGGCCATTGCCTGAATCCGTCAAACTCATTTGCGGATCACTGACATCACCCACGCCGAAGAGTGTGGTATTGTTAATCAGGCTGGAATCAACAGTCCAACTATTAGGACCATTCGCGCCATACGTCTGGCTTGTAGGCCACAAGTTATAAAAAGTGGTATCTTTTTGGGTCACCACAGCCACGCCATCGTTTGCATCATCAAATTGCAGGGCCATCTCCTGGGAATCCCATTCGGGATGATCGATCTGGTTACCGCTCTGCATCTCCCCCAGCCAGTCGGCGCGGCCGGGAATCACCCAGAGCAATAAGAAAAGAACCATTACGGCAGGCTTAAGCCAGCCGGGCTGTCCCGGCAGTTGCTTGCGACTCAATTTAATCAATCCTTTAGCCATAGTGCCTCCTGAAGATTAAAGTAACTCA
>CAYVTN010000275.1:0-4317 GCA_964454395.1 uncultured bacterium
CGCATGGTAATGGATCCGTGATGGAGCTTCACAATTTGGCTGATAATGGCAAACCGCAGGCCCGTCCCCGCGTAATCGGCCCCAGCTTTGCTGTCCTGCCCGTTGTAGGCGCTGAACACATGGCTGATCTGTTCCTGCGACAAAGGCGTGCCGCCGTCACGCACTTTGACCACCACGTCACTCAACGTTTCGGTAGCCGTGATTTTTACCTCTCCGGAGAAGGGCGTAATTTTGATGGCGTGCTGAACCAGAATGATAAACACCTGGCCCATGCGGTCGCTGTTGATTTTGATCAAAGGCAAACGGCCCTCGATCTCTGAAGTGATTTTAATTTGTTTGGTATCGGCCAAGGGTTGGATGTTAAGCACCACATCCTGCAGCATGGCCACCAAATCGGTAGCCGTGGTGTACCATTCGGTGCCCTCGCTTTCCATATGCGAGATGTCGAGCAGATCGTTGATTTGGCGCTCCAGACGGGCGCTTTTGTTGATGACATCCCCCAGAAATTCCTGTTGGGCGTCCGTAAATTTTCCCTCTTCCGAAGAAAGGATGGAGCTGATGTAATTTTTTATGACCATCAGCGTCGCTTTCAAATCCTCGGACATATGGGCAATGGCTTCTATCCGGAGCGCTCCGGATTGCTTAATGATTTCCACTATTTCCATATCTTCCGGTGAAATCCGGGGGGGGGCGGCGCTGACATTCCGGGCGGCTTGTTGCGCTGCATTCAGGGCTTGTTGCAGGTTGTCGTTCTTTTGTTGGAGCTCTTCCAACTGTTGTTGTAAGTGGTATTGGCGGTTGTCCTTTTCCTGCACATCCGTGTCCCGGGCCTGCTGGGCTTGATAAAGTTGGGTCCGCAATTCATCCATGTCATTTTCCCAGCGCTGCCGTTCCTGGGTGTATTGATTTTCCTTTTCCCGAAGCGCCTCGTCCGCCTCGGTGTCCGCGAGCACCGGTGACGACGGCGTGGCGGCCAGGGTCTGAATTTTTTCAATCAGGGTATTAATGTAAAAAACCAAATGTTCCCAGGCGCCTTTGCTTTTGATCTCCAGGGGACGGAGCAGTTCCTCTTCCTCCATCTTTTCGGCCAGTTGACGGTTAATTTTGGAAAGCGGCGATAAGTTGCCGCCGCTGACCAGGGTCAGCAGCAACAACGTCAAAAGCAGAATTATCGCATAACCGCCAAGAATGATGGGATTGTTGAACCATTCGCTGAGCGTGGCTGAGGAGGCAAGGGCTTTTTCAAACCCTGATACAGGCATGAGCACATAAACCGCCAGGGCTTGTTTTTCCAGCGGCTCAACGGCCAGAATATAATTTTTGTTTTTCCAGTGAGCTTTGAAATATTTGGGGCCGGCTTGCATAATGAGGTCCGCCACTTTTTTCGGGGGTTGCCCGATTAATTGATCCATGGACTCAACCTTGAACTGACGCTCCGATCCAATGTAAAGCCGGCCTTGATCATCTCCCAGGAAGGTAAAAAGCCCGCGCAGGGAAGCGTTCTTTTTGAGGTCATCCGGTTGGAGTGTGATGGCAACCTGAAGCGCGCCCAGGAAGGCGCTGGCGTTGGACAAACAAGGCACCATGATCATTAAGCGGGTGCTGGCATCGACCGTGGCCAAGGCCTGGCTGCTGCTGCGCTGGACCCGGGCCAGGGCAAAGCGTCTGGCATCCACCTTGGGCGCCGGCTTGCGCTCGCCGGCGGTGGCGATGATTTTGCCGCGGCTATCGGTCACAAAGGCTTGGACCCAGCCGGGATGGGCATTTAGCCTGGCTTGCATAAGGGCGCGTTTGGCAGGACCACGGCCGTCAAGGCGAAAGACCTTGTCATCTGCAAGGTTCTCAACCTGGCGTTGATAGCCTTGCAGCCATTTGCCCACCTGCTTGGCCATGGTCTGGGTTTGCTGATAGAGGCGCTTGCCGCCCCGGTCAAACACCCGCCCCATGTCCATTTCGTTGACGCGGTTTTGCAGGGCTTGTATGGCCGACCTATTTTCGTTGTCCCAATAGTAGAACAGCGCCATCGTGGCTGATAATGCCAGGATCAATACCATGCTTGTGCCTAACCAGCCTTTAAAGTGCACTGCGCTTACCTCTTTCTGTGTTCTCTGCCACCGGGCTGGTGGCTGCCCGGCCGGGGCTGAATGCCATCGGCAAATTAAAAGCTAAACCGCCAAAGCCGGAAGCAAACATTTGCAAGGTCTTGCGATTTGCTGTCTCTGGCGTGGATAGGGGCCCGGGAAATTTAATCCTCGGGAATGACTTCTTCTTCCTTGCCCGGCACTCTGGCCACGGCGCTGACATAATCATTTTCACCAACTTTAATCAGGCGCACGCCTTGGGCGTTTCGGCCCACGCGATTGATATCTTTTATTGTCGTCCGAATCACGGTTCCAGTTGATGTGGTAAGCATTAATTCATCTTTTTCCGAGACAGCTTTGATGGTGACCACTTCCCCGTTGCGGTCCGTGGTTTTAATGTTGATCAGGCCCTGGCCGCCGCGGCTCTGGATGCGGTACTCTTCCAGTTTGGTCCGCTTGCCAAATCCTTTGCTGGTGACCGTAAGCAGCGATCCTTCCCTAGCCAGCACTTCCATGCCCACCACCTTGTCCTTGGTCTTCAGGCTGATACCGCGCACCCCCCGGCCGGTGCGGCCGATTTCGCGAATGGCATCCACCTTAAAGCGAATCGCTTTGCCTTTCTGCGTGGCCAGAACCACATCGTCTTCGCCCGAAGCCTGCAGCACTTGCAGCAAACTGTCGCCCTCGGCCAGGGTCAAGGCAATAATACCGCCCGAGCGGGGATTGGCAAAAGCATCGAGCTTGATTTTTTTCACCAGCCCTTGTTCCGTGGCCATCATCAGGAATCTGTCTTCACTGAATTCCTTCACCGGAATAAAGGCTTCAACCACTTCCCCTGATTGGATATTAATAAGGTTAACGATAGCCTTGCCTTTGGAGGCCCGGCCGGCTTCGGGAATTTCATAAACCTTCAGCCAGTAACAGCGGCCCTGATTGGTGAAAAAGAGGATATAGTGATGGGTGGAGGCGATAAAAAGATGCTCCACAAAGTCTTCCTGTTTGGTGGTGATGCCGCTGATGCCGCGGCCGCCGCGGCGCTGGGCCTTGTAAGTGGAGACCGGAAGACGTTTGATGTACCCCTGATTGGTAATGGTGATCACCATATCCTCTTCCGTGATCAAATCTTCAATGGAAAGATCGGCCTGGGCGGCGATAATTTCAGTACGCCGGGCATCGCCGTATTTTTTCCTGATCTCTTCCAATTCGGTGGCGATCAGAGCCAACACCTTCTTGGGGCTGGCCAAAATGGATTTGAGCCGTTCGATGGTCTTTAATAATTCCAGGTATTCATCTTCGATTTTTTTGCTTTCCAAATTGGTTAGTTGTTGCAGGCGCATATCCAAAATGGCCTGGGCCTGAATGGCGCTTAATTTGAAATTGGATATCAAGGCGTCTTTGGCCGCGGCCGGCGTGGGGGAATTGCGGATGATACGAATCACCTTGTCCAAAAATTGCAGGGCGATTTTCAACCCTTCCAAAATGTGGGCCCGTTTTTCCGCCTTATCCAGTTCGAATTTGGTGCGACGGACAATGACTTCCCGGCGATGTTCCACAAAATGTTCCAGAATTTGTTTAAGGTTCAGGGTTTGAGGCCGGCCGTGAACCAAAGCCAGCATATTGACGCCGAAGCTGGAACGCAGCGCCGTGTATTTAAAGAGATTGTTCAGCACCACCTGGGCATTGTCATTGCGTCCGATTTCCACAATGACCCTGACGCCGTCCCGGTCCGATTCATCGCGCAAGTCGGTGATGCCTTCAACTTTTTTATTACGTACCAATTGGGCAATATTTTCTATCAGCGTTGCTTTGTTCACCTGGTATGGCAGCTCGGTAATGACCAGCCGTTCCTTGCCATTTTTAATTTGTTCCACTTTGACTTTGGCCTGCATTTTGATGGAGCCGCGACCGGTGGTATAAGCGCTCATAATGCCGTCTTTTCCCAGAATATAAGCGCCTGTGGGGAAGTCGGGTCCCTTGATATGCTTTTTAACCAATTCCTTGATCTCAATGTCCGGATTATTGATCAAGGCCAATAGGCCGTCGATCACTTCGGTTAAATTATGCGGCGGAATGTTGGTGGCCATGCCCACTGCAATACCGGTGCCGCCGTTCACCAGCAAATTGGGAATACGCACCGGCAGCAGGCTCGGTTCGGTGGTGCTGTCGTCGTAATTGGGCACAAAAGGCACGGTATCTTTATCAATATCGGAAAGCATTTCCGCCGAAATACCGGAAA
>CAYVTN010000276.1:0-4313 GCA_964454395.1 uncultured bacterium
ATCAACCCTATGCTTTCATGTACTTGCCTCAGGGTTTTCTCCGCCTGGCTTCGGGCCGCTTCAGCGCCCTGGCTTACCACCTGGTGCAGGTAGGCCTTGTCCTGGATGAGTTTTTGGTAGGACGCCCGGACGGGCTCCAAAAAGGCAATCACCGCCTCCGCGCATTTTTGTTTGAAGGCGCCGTAGAGCTGGCCCTGAAATTCTTTTTCTATGGCCTCCATGGTTTGGCCTGTAACCGCCCCGTAAATGGTCATGAGATTGGAGATGCCGGCCTTTTGGGTTTCATCGTACCGCACTTCAGTTTCCATGTCCGTCACGGCCCGTTTGAATTTCTTTTCTATCACCTTGGGCTCGTCGAGCAAGGCAATGTAGCTTTGCGGGTTGGGATCGGATTTGGACATCTTGGCAGCCGGGTCCTGAAGACTCATGATGCGCGCGCCTTGGGGTGGAATGTAGGGCTCCGGCACCACAAAAGTTTCGCCATAGTGATGATTGAAACGCTCGGCCAGATTACGGGCCAGCTCCAAATGCTGCTTTTGATCGGCGCCCACGGGCACGAGGTTGGTCCTGTACAGCAGGATATCGGCAGCCATAAGGACCGGGTAATCGAAGAGGCCCACATTGATGTTTTTTTCATGCTTGGCGGACTTGTCTTTAAACTGGGTCATGCGGCCCAGCTCGCCCATGTAGGTGTAACAATTAAGCAGCCAGGTAAGCTGGGCATGGGCCGCCACATGGGATTGGACAAACAGCGTGCATTTGGCCGGATCAAGGCCGCAAGCAATGTATTGGGCCATAAAGGAATAGCACCGGTCCAGCAATTCCCGGGGTTCCTGCTTGACCGTAATGGCATGCAGGTCCACCAGCACAAAGTAACACTGGTACTGATCCATGAGCGCCATCCAGTTTTTGATGGCCCCGATATAGTTGCCGATCATCAAATTCCCGGAAGGCTGAATGCCGCTAAACAATACTTTTTGATTCATAGGACCTCACATGCACTGGAATTGCTGCCGGGGGGCAGAGACGTTGGCATTATACATTAAACCGCCTGTTTATCAATAAGGGATAACGGCCATAATCCGCCAGAACCGACTTTTTAGCACAACCCTATTCATGAAAAATAGGCTCACCCGAATAATTAAACCACCTATCCGGAATTTCCGGTTGGACTAAGAGGCCTGCCTTTGGCCAATTTTCTTTTTCGGGCTTAAGAACCGGAAAAGAGAAGCCTTCCGTGCCAGGGAAAGGAGAGAGGCAGGGCATCACCCATGCTGCTGCTGGTTTTCGTGAGCAATTAAGGACATGCCGCGCTCCCAGCATATCTCAAGGCCCTGGGCGTAAGCCCGAAAAAGAAAATTAGCCAAAGGCAGGCGGACAAATAAAAATCAGATCGTGAATTTAGGACGATCTGATCCTGACAGGTAAGCCCGGTCGGATCCTTACCGCCAGCTTGACGGGTATACAGCCGATGTGGATAATCATGAACCAGTCGCATGGTCTTGGATGAAAATCTCAAAGCTCACCTTTGGCAAATTTGCCAAAGGTGAGCTCAAATTAAAAAGGAATGGCTTATGTCCATCACTTATGATCTCATTATCCTCGGTGCCGGCGCCAGCGGACTCTATGCGGGCGTCCACGCCCACCGCCTGGGTCTTCGCACTCTGGTGCTGGAAAAAACGGACGAGCCCGGTAAAAAACTCCTTCTTTCCGGCAGCGGACAATGCAACCTCACCCATAGCCGGCCGGTTAGAGAATTTCTGGAGTGCTACGGTGATCACGGCCGCTTTTTAAAACCGGCCTTGCTGACCCACACCAATCTGGAAAGCATGGCTTTTTTTGAATCGCTCGGTCTTAAGCTGATGACTGTGCCTGCCACGGGTAAGGTTTTCCCTGCTTCCAAAAAAGCCCGCGAGCTCAGAGATGCCCTGATCCAACACCTGGCCCCGGGCAGCCTGCGCTGCGGTGAAAAGGTTGTCCGCCTAGCCATGCAAAAGGCAGGGCTGGAGGTAATCACAGAAACCCATCATTACCTCGGCCGCACGGTGCTGCTGGCCACAGGCGGGCAAAGCTACCCGCAAACCGGATCCTCGGGCGACGGCTATGCCCTGGCCAAACAGTTGGGCCATACCATTGTGTCACCCCGTCCGGCCTTGACCCCCATGTTCATGCAACCCTTTATCTTTTCCGAATTGGCCGGCACCTCCTTTGAGGCTATCACGGTCAGTCTATATCGCGGAGACAAAAAACTCAAAACCCTGATCGGTCCTTTACTCCTTACTCATACCGGCCTGTCCGGTCCGGTCATTCTTCATCTTAGTCGCTGGGCCCGGCCCGGCGATGAGGTGGCTCTCCATTTCCTGGAAGGCCGCCAAGGTCAGACGCTGCGGACTCAATGGCTTCATGACCTGGAGCATCATCGGCAAAAGAAATTGAACGCTTTGATTAAACAGGTGCCTGTCTCCAAAGCCTTAAGAGAAAAACTGACGATCCACCTCTTGGGAAGCCGGTTATCGTCTTTGGCGGAATTGGGGCGCAAAGGGATCAACACTCTGGTGGACCGGTTGTGCGGGTTCAGACTCCCCATTGCTGAGTTGGGGAATTTTAACATTGCCATGGTTACAGCAGGAGGCATAACACTGGATGAAGTTCATCTCAAGACGATGAGCTCTAAAATTGAGCCTGCCTTGTTTTTTTCAGGGGAAGTGCTGGATATTGACGGCAACACCGGTGGCTACGATCTTCAAGCCTGCTGGTCAACCGCCTATCTGGCCGTGCAATCCATTGCCAAGCTTGTTTTGTTAAAATAATTGATTTTTATTATACCTATTCTTTTTGGTGAAATTATTTTAAAAATCATTTTCTATGATACATAACTATTTTATTTTAAAGTTATTTTTAAATTTTAGTTTATATCGCTTTTCAGGATAATGGCCTAAATTATTTAAACGTATTGCCATAAGGCTTCAGTTATTTTAAAAAGCCAATATATTGCCCGTCTATTTTAACGATACTTTCTGAACTTGAGAGTGTTTACTTTTCCTTAAACCTGATTTTTTATAATCACTAAATATCGTAAAGATAAAAAACCACGTTTTCCGCTGTTTCTCAGAAGCATCTTTGGCGTCTAAATGCCATTTATATAATAGCATTGTGATTATCCTTATTTTTAAAGGGATTTTAAATAGTGACACACTAAATCTCCATGCCGGATCACTTGGATGAACACCAACTTTATAAAATAGGCCATGAAATCATTTTGTTTTCTCAAAAGGTATAAAAATAATTTAAAATTTTTCATTTTTCAGTTACCAGCATACTTGTGGTTTCAAGACCAACCGTAATAGTCCTCCAAAAAGTAAGCCGGTTCCTTCCTCCAGCTCATGATGACCATCCCTTTGGCAGTCAAAAAGGGTCAATTATATATTTTGGTGTAAAAATATAAAACCCATGCCCCGGCCTGACTGCAACTCACTGGTTGCTGTTACGGAATGACCATTTTTGTCGAACAACCGCTATGGGTACTGTACCCCATCCGCAACACAAACTAACCACTCATTGCCGGCCGTTAGGTAAGCCGGAAACAACTTGATCAATGGAACCTAAATATCCATAACCGACACTATAGGTTAAAGGATCCCTTGCTTACAGGGTGGATCAATGCTTTTATTCGAGGGAGTGCAGTGATGGTTTTTTCCAAGCGGTTGATTGCCTTGATGATGATCTTGAGCCAGCTCTTTGTTGCCCAAGCATATGCTCATTCCCTGGCGGCTTTGTATCCTTCTGTTACCAATGCCCTGGTTTCGGCCAATGACCTTGGTCCCGGATCTTCTCAAGGCTTGTCCTCTTCAACACCGCCATTTGAACACTGCCATTTCCAAGGCCGTCATTTTCAAGCAGAAGTCCATTATCGTCTGGACCAAACTTCCGGCAAAGCTGTTCCCATCCAAGTGATCATCAACAAATACACTGGTCCTCAACTGCGACGCCATCAAGTGGTTTTTGTATTTGCCAGCACGTCCGGTGCCCGTCCCGGCTTTACGGAAGGCCAAACCGCTGAAGGCAGCTTTAACGGTCAGCGGGCCCGGCTGACCGCCCAATTTAACCGCGACGGTACTTTGCGCCGGCTGGTTCAACATAATTGGAATACCGTTGCAGACCAACGGTATCTCCAACTCAGCTGTTTTGAAGTTCAACTGCCTGATCGCACCCTTTACCGCCGTGATGCCGATTCTTTTTCCCGGCCGTCTTATCAGGCACCCTAGGAGCCTGTCGGACTTTTTCGTTTGATGATATGGTATAATAACGAAGTT
>CAYVTN010000277.1:0-4298 GCA_964454395.1 uncultured bacterium
TTTGCGGATCCCGCCAGTAGATGACATTTTCGATGGGTTTCATGGCCTTGATTTGTTCCAGGGGCAAATGGTAAGGATGGATTTCACAGTAGGTGTTCAGTTCCCTGATGCGCCGGGCAATCAGCTGGGTGTATTGGGAGCCAAAATCAAGAATTAAAATAAGTTCTTCCTGTGCCTGCGTCACAAGCCTGAGTCCTTCTTTCGTAGAGGTGATTGATGCAACCAAAACTAGCTCGTTTCTGTTGCGGAAAAACTATTTTCCCGCTGCAAGATGCACTTTGTTGAAAATATGTAGCCGAAATGCTTGACTTGAAAAGGGTTTTTTAGGGATGTATTGTCCATAGATGCCCCATTTAGGGATACAATGCGCCCCTACACCGGAACTGGATAAACTAAAAATACCTTTTCCGCAACAAGAACTAGCTAATACGATAATTGGGGGCTTCGTTGGTGATAACAATGTCATGGGGATGGCTTTCCCGCAAAGAGGCATTGGTGATGCGGATAAGCTCTCCCTTCTCCTGCAACATCTTGAGGGATTCGGCGCCGCAGTAGCCCATGCCCGCGCGCAACCCGCCGATAAGCTGGTGCACGGTGGCGCTGAGGGAACCGCGGTAAGGCACCCGGCCTTCAATCCCCTCGGGCACCAATTTCTTTTCTTCCTTAACATCACTTTGAAAATAACGGTCGCTGCTGCCGCGGCGCATGGAGGCCAGTGATCCCATGCCGCGGTAAACTTTAAAGCGCCGGCCTTCCAAAATCACGACTTCACCGGGGCTTTCATCAGTACCGGCAAACAAGTTGCCCAGCATAATGGCATCGGCGCCGGCGGCAATGGCTTTGGGCAGGTCTCCGGAATACTTGACGCCGCCGTCGGCAATAATTCTGGCCCGGCCTTTAGCCGCCTGGGCACATTCCATAATGGCCGTAATCTGAGGCACACCCACGCCGGCCACCACCCGCGTGGTGCAGATCGACCCTGGTCCAATGCCCACCTTGATAACATCGGCGCCCGCCCCTATCAAGGCTTTGGTGGCTTCGGCCGTGGCCACATTGCCGGCAATCACATCCAGCGTAGGGTGCTTTTGTTTCAAACGCTTGACCGCATTGATCACATCCACGTGATGACCGTGCGCCGTATCCACGCAGATGATATCCACGCCTGCCGCCACCAGCAATGCCGCCCGCTGGTCAAAATCATTGGAAGGGCCCACCGAGGCGCCCACGCACAGGCGGCCCAATTTGTCCTTGCAGGCAAAGGGGAATTTACGGCGTTTCTCAATATCTTTGATGGTGATCAACCCTTTGAGATATCCTTTTTGGTCCACCACCGGCAGTTTCTCAATGCGGTGCTTGTGTAAAATGGCCTCGGCGGCCTTCAAACTGGTGCCCACCGGAGCGGTGACCAGGTTGTCCTTGGTCATGACCTCGGCGATTTTCTGGCCAAAGTTTTTCTGAAAGCGCAAATCCCGGTTGGTGATAATGCCCACCAATTTCTCACCTTTTGTGATGGGCACCCCGGAAATATGGTAACGGGCCATCAAGGCGTCGGCTTCCGCCAGCAAATGGTCGGGCCCCAGGGTAATGGGATTGCGGATCATGCCGCTTTCGGACCGCTTTACCTTGTCCACTTCCGCTGCTTGCACTTCAGGACTGAGGTTCTTGTGAATAATCCCCAAGCCGCCTTCCTGCGCCAGGGCAATGGCCAGCCGTGCTTCCGTGACCGTATCCATGGCCGCCGAAATCAGGGGAATGTTCAAGGTTAATTTTTTAGTGAGTTGGGTTCGTATATCGGTTTCCTTGGGCAAAACATCAGATTTGGCAGGCTTGAGCAGCACGTCATCAAAGGTGAGGGCCTCTTTAATTTCCTTGCTTTTGGCTCGTGGTGGCACGGTATAAACCTCCTCCAGACCAGCTGGATAAAACAGGTTATGATTCAACTTTGTCAGCTGAAGGCGTCCCTTCCGTATAATCTCCATACTGACAGGGGCAACTTTATCAAAGTTGAGTTATGAGTGGTAAAAGCGAGATGGTATCAGAAGGATGAAAAAAAGTCAATAGAAGGACCAAAACTCCAAAAACCAAGAGGGGGGGCCGGAAAAACCGGTCCCCTCTTGGTTTTCATTCAAGGTTATGAGCATCTACCTGCTCAAGCTCCTAGTACATTCCTTCCATACCGCCCATGCCGCCCATGCCACCCATACCGGGCATGCCGCCCGGGGCAGGGGCTGCATCTTTCTTTTCCGGCTTGTCGGTCACCAGGCATTCCGTGGTGAGCAGAAGTGCTGCCACGGAAGCGGCGTTTTGCAGGGCGCTGCGCACCACTTTGGTGGGATCCACAATGCCGGTCTTGAGCATGTCCACATACTCGCCGTTGGCGGCATTGAGGCCCATACTGGCATCTTGCTTTTTAACATAGTCCACCACCACGGAAGGTTCGAGGCCTGCATTGGAGGCAATGCGGCGCAGCGGTTCTTCCACGGCGCGTTTGACGATGTTGACGCCCACCTGGGCATCACCGTCCATTTTGACGGCTTCAATGGCTTTAATGGTCCTCAGCAGGGCCACGCCCCCGCCGGGCACAATGCCTTCTTCCACGGCTGAACGGGTGGCCGCCAGGGAGTCTTCCACGCGCAGTTTCTTTTCTTTCATCTCCACTTCCGTGGCTGCGCCCACATTCAACACCGCCACGCCACCGACCAATTTGGCCAGCCGTTCCTGAAGTTTTTCCTTGTCATAATCGGAATCGGTTTCTTCAATTTGTTTGCGGATTTGCGTCACGCGGGCGTCCAAATCAGAGGCCTTGCCGCGGCCTTCTACAATGGTGGTGTTTTCCTTGTCCACGGTGATGCGCTTGGCCTGTCCCAGCATCTTCATGTCCACGCTTTCGAGCTTGATGCCCAGGTCTTCGGAGATGACCTGACCGCCGGAAAGAATGGCAATATCTTCCAACATGGCTTTGCGGCGGTCACCGAAGCCCGGCGCTTTGACAGCGCACACATTCAGGGTGCCGCGCAGTTTATTGACCACCAGAGTGGCCAGGGCTTCGCCTTCCAGATCTTCCGAAATGATCAGTAAGGGCTTGCCGGTTTGGACCACTTTCTCCAGGATGGGCAGCAAGTCTTTCATGCTGCTGATTTTCTTGTCATAAATCAGGATATAGGCGTCTTCCAACACGGCTTCCATGCGTTCCGAATTGGTGACAAAATAGGCCGACAAATAACCGCGGTCAAACTGCATGCCTTCCACAAAGTCAGAAGTCGTATCCATGCTCTTGGCTTCTTCCACGGTGATGACACCGTCGCGGCCGACTTTTTCCATGGCCTCGGCGATGAGCGTTCCGATGACCTCGTCATTATTGGCGGAGATACTGGCCACCTGGGCGATCTCGGCTTTGCCTTTGACCGGGGTGGACAGTTTTTTAAGTTCCGCCACGGCAGCCGTCACGGCGGCTTCGATTCCCCGTTTGATGAACATGGGGTTGGCCCCGGCGGTGACATTCTTGAGGCCTTCGTGGATCATGGCTTGCGCCAGCACGGTACCGCTGGTGGTGCCGTCACCGGCCACGTCATGGGTCTTGGTGGCCACTTCCTTGACCAGTTGGGCTCCCATGTTTTCATAGGGATCTTCCACTTCAATTTCCTTGGCAATGGTCACGCCGTCGTTGGTGATGAGCGGCGCGCCGAATTTTTTATCCAACACCACATTGCGGCCTTTGGGTCCCAGGGTTACCCGGACTGCATTGGCCAGTTTATCCACCCCGCGCTGCAGTGCGCGGCGGGCTTCTTCATCAAAACTGAGCATTTTTGCCATTGTTGTTCACTCCTCCTTAATTAATCTGGTTAGCCTTCAATGATGCCATAGACATCATCTTCATTCATGATCATGAATTCTTCATCATCGATCTTGATTTCATTACCCGAGTACTTGCCGTAAACGACTTTGTCCCCCACCTTGACATTCATGGGGATGCGGTTGCCTTTGTCATCCACTTTGCCCGGACCCACTGCAACCACTTCGCCTTCCTGCGGTTTTTCCTTGGCTGTATCGGGAATGATGATACCGCCCTTTTTAACTTCTTTTTCCTCCAGTGCCTTGACCAGGATACGATCTCCCAATGGTCTTAATTTCATCTTATGTCGCCTCCTTCATATGATTAATTGGGGATTGATGATAAATTTTTAGCAGTCTCGGGTCAAGACTGCTAAGGCGTCAATAGTTATAGTCAAAACTGGCTTTTTTTGCAAGTCTTTTTTGGAGATTTTTTGGGCATCCTCAACTTTGGCAAAGTTGAGGAT
>CAYVTN010000278.1:0-4259 GCA_964454395.1 uncultured bacterium
GGAACTTCGTTATTATACCATATCATCAAACAAAAAAGTCCGACAGGCTCCTAGGGGGACAAATTAATGGATTTTTTCAGGTTTTTTATTTCCACGGCCATTACATTGGCCGTTATTTTTGTTTTTATTTTAATCACCCGCGAATTGTGGTGCTGGTATTTGAAACAGAACCGAATCGTGGAATTACTTACGGAAATAAGAGATGAACTGAAAAGAAAACGCTAGGGGCCAACTTCTGGCCCCCAGCGTTTAATGGTTTTTTATTAATTTAGAAACCAATACCAATGTTGATGCCTAGGCCGGGTAGAATGCCCCCGTAGGAGAGATTCTCACCAGCAACACTGATATTGCCGGCAGTGTAGTAAATCCCCAGGGCCAAGCCAATGGCAAAGGCGGTTTCTTCACCTAAAAGCCAGTTGTAGCCAAATTCGCCGCCAGCGGTAAAATACATGGAGGAGGCGCCCTCGTCCTGGTAGGTGGCGCTCACATTATCCACTTTAACCAGGGGGCCAAACCACAGGCCTTCCGGCGCTTTGGCTTTGCTGCCCGGATAAATACGATAGCCAACGCCGCCGCCAAAATTGCTCAGCGTCCAGTCGCCAATGGTCAGGCTGGCAAATTCGCCCTGTATGGCCAAAGAATTATTGGGTGACAAGGATGTTTCATATTGTAATGTGTATGTGCCAAAAGCCAATTGCCCCAGATTGAGGGTCAAAGCACTTTTGGCTACGCTCATAGACGTTAACCCAAAAGTAAGCAATAGTGCGGCCAGTGAAGTCGTGAAAAAGAAGCGTTTCATCATTACTATCCCTCCATGATTTTTTAATTATTCCCTCATTAATGCCCTAGCTTTACAGTAAAGAAGTCACCTCCTTTTTGTAGGATAGCGTTATTACAATGTCTTAAGTGTCGTCCCCCCGGGCATTAAATTTAGAGGTTGCAGTGACTTTTTACCATTGGCTTGGAAGTAGCAGGTCCTACTACTAAAATGATGAAGCCAAAGTATACCATAAAGGTGATTTATTGAACAAGGACGGGATCAGACGATCAATAGTTCTCTCGGCATAAGGATTTAACGTAAAAGGGTTTTTAAGTGCTCCACGGAAGGTACCTGGCCTGCCAGCTTGACCTCTCCGTCTATTGCTAGAGCCGGGGTCATCATAACCCCAAAGGCTGTGATCTGGTTGATATCCGTGATCTTCTCCAGTTCAAACTCAAAGCCCAGTTCCTGAGCCGCGGTTTGGGCCACTTCCGCCAGTTTTTTGCATTTGGGGCAACCGGTGCCTAATATTTGGATTTTCATCTTGATCCTCCTTTAAAATGAATTTAAAAAAAAGTACCGTAAAGCATCCCAGTAAAAGTGGCCATGATGATGACCAGGCTGACAAACACCACCGTTTTTTTGGTACCCATAATGCTGCGAATCACCAGCATATTGGGCAAACTCAGGGCCGGACCGGCCAGGAGTAAGGCCAAGGCCGGGCCTTTGCCCATGCCATTGCCGATCAAGCCCTGCAGGATGGGCACCTCCGTCAAGGTGGCAAAATACATAAACGCGCCGGCAAAAGAAGCCACGAAATTGGATAACAGCGAATTGCCGCCTACAGCGCGGGCCACCCAGGCGGAAGGGATCAGGCCTTCATGACCGGGCCGGCCCAACAAAGCCCCGGCAATGAGGACACCAATGAGCAACAAGGGCATGATCTGTTTGACGAATCCCCAGGAAGAGAAAAACCAGTCGGCTGCCTCACCCTGGTCCGTACTGGTAAACAGCGACAAGCCGATGACCCCGGCCGTAAAAGCAACCAAGGGATGACCGGGCAGCACGATGACTAGAAGGATCACGGCCAGGGCCGTCAAGGCCACTTTCCACCATTTTAAAGCAAACCACTTGATCAACATCAGGCCCAGGGCCAGTGACAGCCCTGAGGTTAGCACCCATTTGGCTTGATAGAGCGCAGCCCACAATCCGGTAGATGCAGAAGGTTGTCCCCAATTGGCAAACACCAGAATGCCGACCATGGCCCCAAAATAAAGGCTGTTCTGCCAGAGCGGGCGCTTGACCTCGGCCTGGGGCATGTCCATTTGGGCAGCTGCCTTGGCGGCTTCTTCTTTGCGGAAGAACAGGTGCATGAGTAGGCCGATGATAATGCTAAAGGTAATGGCCCCAACAGCCCGGGCCAGACCCAGCTCAGGGCCCAGCACGCTGGCCGTGAGCACGATGGCCAATACATTGATAGCCGGACCGGAATATAAAAAAGCGGAAGCCGGGCCCAGCCCTGCGCCCATACGGTAGATGCCGGCAAATAGAGGCAGCACAGTGCAGGAACAAACCGCCAGAATGCTTCCCGATACAGAAGCCACGCCGTAGGCCAGGACCTTGTTAGCTTTTGCACCCAGGTATTTCATGACCGAAGCCTGGCTGATAAAAACCGCAATCGCACCGGCAATAAAGAAAGCCGGAATCAGACAGAGCAGCACATGTTCCTGTGCATACCATTTGGCCAGTTGCAAACCTTCGATAACCGCGTGGTCGAAACGGGGCCAACCGGCAGGCAAGTAAAAAAACAGCAAAAACACTCCTATAGTTAACACCAGGGGTTTCCATTCTTTTTTCCAGAACATTAATTTCCTCCTTTGATTATTTTGCCAATTAACCAAATGAAATGGCAAAAAAAATCAGGGGACCAGAGCGGCGTGCGCTTTGGCCCGGGCTTTTATCACAGCATCCACGCAATTCATAAACTGCAGAACGCAGGGAACTTTGAGACGGTAAAAGACCTGTTTGCCCCGTTTGTCGTCTTCCACAATGCCGGCTTGTTTGAGCACTGTCAAATGTTTGGACACAGTGGAAAAATCCGCCTCAATAGCTGCGGCGAATTCACACACGCATTTTTCGCCCTGGGCCAATTGTTCAGCCATCCATAAGCGCGTGGGATGCGCCAGGGCTTTGAGTACTTCCGCTTTGGCCTGATAAAGAGCTTTCTCCCGGGACTTCATGGCAACACCTCGATAATAGTATATTTGGTAAAATAACCAAATAATAATTACTTGTCAAGCTAAAAATTGAAACCATCCGGCCGGGTTTCCGTAAAACGGATCAAGGCCGCCCCCAAAGCTGCCGATGATAAACCTGCCCGTTGCCCGGGGCTTGCCAAAAGTTTCCCGAATGTGGTATGAAAAAAAGAGGTCGCCATCAACGATGAGGTCCGGTTCATGAACAAACAACTTGTTAACATACTTGTCATTGTCATGCTGACCAGCACTGGCTGTTCCAGTCTGGCGCTGAAACACACCGGATATAATCCCGATCGTCTGATGACCATAGCGGTGGTGGAACCGGTCGTCAGTATTGAGAAAATTCAGGGCCGTTCCATTGATCCTCTGGTTATAGAGAGTCAAACCGCCTCGCTGTTTCTGGAAAAATCGATTCAAGAGCAATTGGGCCAGATTTTTCATTTGGAAGAGGAAGAAGACCTTTCCGATCCTGCCAGAGATGCAATCTATGCCATTTTTGCCAAAATTGACACCCTTCTTGACCGCGGCGGCTTGTACGATTCAGAAGCCAGGGTTAATGCTTCCCATCGGGACGTGAACCTCGACCAGCTTAAGCTGGCGCCGGCATTGCTGCGTCCTTTGCCCCATGATCAATCCCTGTTGCTGTTGACCCTGCTTAATGGCATGAGCCGGGACGGTCAAACCAGCCAAAAAGTGGTGACCGCGGAAGATGCCATTGCGGGCGTCTCGGATGCCTTGGAAGTGGACAATGCCATTATTACTCACTATTCCTATCTGGCCGTGGCGTTGGTGGATGTCAGCCAGGGCACGGTGCTTTATTTCAACAAGCATTACCGTCATCAAGATCCGCGGGACCAAAAGAACCTGCTCAGTCAGCTGCAAACGGTCCTGGAGCCCATGAAGACCGCCGGACCAGAACCTACATCCAACCCTTAAAGTTCTCATAAGTCCGCATCACCCGACTTTTCTTTTCGGATGGCCGGAAATATCAGGAAAATGTCAGCTAGCATTTGACAAAGCAAGTAATCTTGGGGATGATAGAACGTTGTTTTAGGCAACGGATTTTTCCCTGGTGCTTCATGTCTGAAATTAAATTCTCCTGCAGTAAGCCGCAGGGAATTTGATACGAGTTGAATTTTATTATTTTATGTCCCATTCATCGACCCCGACTGGTAATATATCATGCGGGACGCCTTCGGCAGCCCCGACCGGAACAGATATTATGTGAAAGGGACGCCTTC
>CAYVTN010000279.1:0-4253 GCA_964454395.1 uncultured bacterium
TAACCGCCTCCAGGATTTTATCCTTTTCCGTTTTCCCCAGGGAAGCTTTGTTGATGTTGTCGGCAATGGCTTTGGCCGAGGCCTGAATCCCTGTAATAATTTCCCGGTCCCGGCGCACATAACTCCGCAGCCGCTCGGTCATCTCGTTAAAGGATTCCTCCAGTTCCCGCAATTCATCGCCTTTTCTTAGATTAACCTGGATTTTCAAATTGCCGTTGGCTACTTCACGGGAACACATCACAAAACGATATAAGGGGCCGGCTACTTTATGGGAAAGGTAAACGCCGACGGTGATGTTGCAAATGGTCAGAAACAGAATGACCGCCAACACGGCTTTATAAATGAAATAAATGTTGGCGCCCGGAATTTCCGGTTTGGGCTGATTGAGCACGAAAAAGGCGGCGATGCCGACGATAATGATCTCCACGATCATGGTAAAAATCAGGATCAGTGAATACTTAAACTGCAAATCCATATTGATGTAGATTTGTTTGCGTTTAAATGTCTCAGCCACTTAAGTCACCTCGCGTGTTTTTTGGGGCAAAAATTATTTCGCCCCTGCATAACTAGCCCGGCAAAGCTGGGGAAAAAATCCGTCTCATGGCAAGAGGTAATCAATACGCTCCCACTTGCGCGTGTTGCCTTGGCAAGCGCATGAGCACGGCGCGCCGTGCCCATGCGGTTTTAATTATCTATGGGCCATGCATCTCTTTTGCTGACACAGAACTAAACCGGCCAAGCCGGAATAAACTTTTTTCTCACAAAGCCCTCAGAGATCCAGAGAAAAAGCAACGCCACTATTTTCTTGGCCTTTCTCGGTGCTCTCTGTGAACGCTGTGAGAATTTTTTTTATTTGGCAAGGGCACGGCACCTGTCCCGCGAATGCTGGTGACATACGATTATCTTGCTGACACAGATCACGAGCCGGCCAAGTAGGGGCGGTTTCAAACCTGCCCCTACATAATAAACCCCACCCTCCTATTCCAATTCCAAGGGCGAAACCCCCAGGGGCAGCACACTCTGAATCGTCACATAAGTCAGCGGCGCCTGTTTGGCATCCCCGGCGGCATCTTCAATGGTGAAGACCACCTTATATTTTCCATCGGGCATGGGATTTAAATTATCCTCCATCCCGTCCCAAACAATGTGGTCAGGGGGCGATCCTTCACCGGAAAATTTTTTAACCGACGTATTGGAGTCGTTGAAAATTTCCACTGTCCACACCCGGACCTGCAACTTGGTCTGACAAAGCAGCTTGATGATGGTCACCTTGTTGATGCCCACCGGCGAGAACTTATCCGGTTCAGGATGCGCTTCCAGGACAAAACCGCCAAAATAGTAGGAAAGATCCACCCGGTGCAACAGGCTTTCATCTTCGGTCAGGAAGCCAATGGCATAATCCAGTTGAAAATCGCTGTAGCGATAACCCAGGCCGCCTGTAAACTCCTCCAAATCATAACCGGCCCGGATAAAAATGTTGTGGAACGGAGAGCCTTCCAGGCCAAAGCGGACTTTTAACTGGTCCTGATCCATGTTTTTGGACAAATCCACATCCCCGATAAGCTTGTCCCCCAAAATTTTGGAGGCAATGCCCAAGGTCATATTCATGGGATAGACGTCGGCCGTTTCTTTTAATTTAATGGAGGGCGACACCAGGTTTTGCAAACTCAAGCCCAAATTAAGGAAAGGGAAAGGATGATAAATCAGGCCCAGATCAAGGCCGAAGCCGGTGGCGGACAAGGACATCATGGTTTGATTGACAATTTTAACCGTTCCGCCGGCAGCCAGTTGCGAGGTAACATCCATCCCAAACCCGCCAAGAAAAGCAAATTGGTTATTGGTGAAGTTTTCCGTCACTTTATTACCCGCATCCCGGCCTTCGGCCGCGCCCTGATTAAGAAATACCAGCCCAACCCCCAGGGTGCCCACATAAGGCAGGATATGGGAATAGCCCAAATACTGAAAATTGTTGCCGTCCATGAGGGACATGTATTGGAGCAGCACTTGATTCTGATTCACGGCCGTCAGGCCGCCGGGATTCCAGAAGATAGCCGTGGCGTCGTCGGCAACTCCCGCAAAGGCCCGTCCCATGCCCATGGCCCTGGAGCCGGCCCCGTAACTCAAAAAAGCACCGGGCTGGCCGGCATCAGCGTCAATGGCCATCCCCCGGATGGGCAGGCCAACCAACAAGGCTGCTAATAAAATAAAGGTGATTTTTCGCATGTTTAAGGTCATTATTTTATTACCCCCACCCGTCGTTTGAATTCCTGCGTTTGGCCCGAACTCTGCGCCTTGACTTTGACCAGATAGATCCCGTTGGCCACGGTTCTGCCCTCCCCGTTTTTACCGTCCCATATCCAGGCCGCAGCACCCTTTGTGGTGGCGCTGAAGCTGATGGGATCAGTGCTGTCCTTGGAAAAGCTTTTGGCCACCACTACCCGGCCGAAAGGATCAAAGATGCGCAGTTCAATATTGCTGCTCTCCTCCAAATAATAACTTATCGAGGTGGTTTCATTGCGCCCCGGATCAAAAGGATTGGGGTAATTGACAATGGCGCCCGGTTTCACCGGGGCTGCCGAGACGTGCACGGTTACGCTCTGATAAGCATAAACGTTTGAAGAGGCGTTATCAATAACCGCCACATCGATCACCACGGCTTCGTTTATGGCCCCGGCTGTATAGATGCTGGTAGCCACGCCCGTGCTATCAGTGGCTGTGGAGGTCACCGACAGGGTACCATGGGGGCTGGTATTGTGAAAAGTTACATGGAAATGATATCGTGAAGAAGGGGTTTTATTGCCGTATTGGTCAAGAATAGTAGCGCTTATAAGAGATTGATGGTTAGATTCCACCTCTGAGGGGGTCGGTTTTATGGACATGCCGGCGGGAATATTGGGCAAAATAGTAATTGCTGCGGACGGGAAGCCAGAAATAGGGATACTTGCTTGGGTGTCCTGCCGAGCCTTTAAATAGATTGTTGCTGCTTTGTTAAAGTGATATTCATGTGGACCGTATACACCGCTAATTGCATCGAAAGCGCCCAAGTCATCTCTTTGGGTATCATCAGGCAATTTCTTATTTGTAATCGCATCATATTTTTCAAATGCATAACGATCATTGTTGTTTGTTAATATTCCTCCCTGGTCTGATGATTTAATGGAGACTGACACATAAAAAGGCTCTCCAGCATAGACCTCGGTTGGTACGCTGATAATGGAAACCCCACTACTTGCCGAATGGGACACTACCTTGACGTTGTCATAATGTAATCCGGCTTCAGAAATTAATTCTATTGTTATAACATCTCCAGTTTGGGCTTCCATGGTATAATAAGCTATCCCGAGAGGCATAAATTGAGCAGTTGAAGGCATTCTGGGATAAAAATAGACACCATTTTCCAGTGCTGTAACCGTATCTGAAAAGGTATCTACATAATTAGAATTTTGATCTGTAACCAATACCGTTATTCCGTAATAAACACCTTGTGTAATAGCAGGCATTTGGCCCACAGGTGCGATGCCATCATTCACGCCTGGTGTATAAGTTTGCCCTGGCAGGATAATCAACAATTTATACGCCGCACCGGCATTTATATTTACATACGCAGTCCCAGAAGCACCATTAGCATCCATACAGTAGAGGGCAACACTATCCCCAGCGGTCTTCAATTGGATTGTTCCGTTCCAAGATGATTGTGGATCTCCACCGTCAAAAGTAACTAGTGTTGGATTAGTTGCTGCCACACCATTTCCAGTATTGGTAAAAAAATCCACCGTTCCCGTATACCCAGGAATGGGTGCACCGCCACTTGTTCTAGGGATCACTATTATCGGAATGTCATCACCTGCCACTGCTATTGATTGTATAGACATGTCATAGTATGTAGGATCAATGGGAAAAGCTAAATTCGTAAAAATGGGAAGAAAAGTTGATAAGAAAATAGCAGTTTTAAGGTATCTCAAGACAATCCCTCCTAGATAGACATTCATTCTCTGACATTATATAAATATTTTGTCATATTACAAAGCAAATTATTCATTAAATTGTCGTTATAAGCATGGTCGGAAAATGCTTTGAAAATAAAAAGAAAAATATAGGGGGAAGGCTTAATATTAATTTTTAATCTTTGATTGGCAAAAACAGCCAGTCCCTAACTGCACATCAAAATGTGCTTTTCAAAAATGTAGGGGCGAAAAATTTTTCGTTCCTACCACCCCACGTCAATGCACTCCAAACCCCAGTTTAATTCCCTC
>CAYVTN010000280.1:0-4252 GCA_964454395.1 uncultured bacterium
TGTGGCCAAGCATTTGGAAGGCCATCCTGCGGTCAGTTGGGTCCGCTACCCCGGATTGAACACCGATCCGGCTCATGAAAATGCTAAAAAATACCTTAAACAGGGCTATGGCAGTGTGGTGGTGTTCGGCATCAAAGGCGGCGCCGCGGCCGGGCAGAAATTTATTGAAGCCCTGAAGCTCGTCTCCCATCTGGCGAATGTGGGTGATGCCAAAAGCCTGGCCATTCATCCTGCTTCCACGACGCACAGCCAATTGACCGGGGAGCAACAGGCCAGCAGCGGTATCACGCCCGACCTGATCCGGCTCTCGGTGGGCATTGAGCACATTGACGACATTATGGAAGATCTTGACCAGGCTTTGAACGTGGCCGGTGCCTGACAAAAAAACGTATGACTGACAAATTTACTGTGAGTTTGCGCAAGCTCACAGGGGAGATTATGACATGAAAGCTATTGCCTTGTATTCGGGCGGATTGGACAGCACCCTGGCCATAGCCTTGATGGAACGGCTGGGCATTGAGGTGCAGCCCGTTACCTACACCTCGCCTTTTGGAGACCGTCACGGCCCCGTGGGGTGGCAAAAAAAAGCGGATCGGATTAAACAACAATTCAACAAAGAACTTCTTATGATCCCCTTTGATGATGAGCTTATCAACCTGGTGAAACAACCCCATTTTGGATGGGGCAAACATTTAAATCCCTGCATTGACTGTCATCTGCAAATGCTGAGAAAAACCAGGCAGGTCTTGCAGGACCTGGGGGCGGATTTTGTCATTACCGGCGAAGTGCTTGGCCAGCGGCCCATGAGCCAAAACAAGGCTGCCCTGGAATTGATTGACCGCGAATGCGGCCTGGAAGGCCTGTTGCTCAGGCCATTGTCCGCCAAAGTACTTTCGCCTACTTTGCCGGAACAGAAGGGTTGGGTGGATCGCAATCAACTGTTGGGATTGCAGGGCAGGAGCCGCAAGCCGCAGTTGGCCCTGGCTCAGGCTTGGGGGATCAGCCATTATGGTTCTCCGGCCGGCGGCTGCCTGCTGACGGACGGGCATTTCAGCAAAAAAGTCAAAGACCTCATGGACAGCGGCATGCTGGAGCCTTCCAATGTCTGGTGGATTCAGCCGGGACGTTATTTTAATTTGAGTGACCATTGCAAGCTCATGGTGGCCCGCAATGAGGATGAATGCCGCCGCTTGGAAGAATTGGCCCGGCGCCGCGATATTGTGTTAAAACCGCAACATATACCGGGGCCGACTGCTGTGTTGCGTGGAGAAGCCTGTAGGGATTTTGTTCAAAAAGCCGGCGATATTGTCGGCTTCTTTTCCAAAGCCCAGGAAGGCTGCGAAGTGATGGTGACCTTCCCCGGGGAACAGGAGCAGCAGACGGTGATCACCACCCGGGCCATGGATGACGGCCAAGTACGGTCCTTCAGTATCAACTGAACCCTGTAACAGTATTGATAGGGTGTATGTAATATGCCCTTTTTTAAGCATGCGGCCAGGGCGTGTGTAGGGGCACGGCATGCCGTGCCCCTACGGATTTACCATGAAAAATTTTTGTAGGGCCGTATTGCATACGCCCCTTTTTTAAGCCCAGGACATGTGTGGGAATACGGCATGCCGTGCCCCTACACAGGCCCATGACTTGTAAAAGAGGAATCAGAATGCCGCTCAGTGACCAACAAATGGAACGTTATGCCCGGCAGATTATCCTCAAGGACATCGGCGCCCAAGGCCAGGAAAAGTTGTTGTCTTCGTCAGTACTCATCATGGGCACAGGCGGCTTGGGCACGGCCATGGCCCAATACCTGGCAGCAGCCGGGATCGGGCGGATCGGGTTGGTGGACAAGGATGTGGTGGAATTATCCAACCTGCAGCGCCAGATTCTGCACTACACGCCTGATCTGGGACGGCCCAAGGTTGACTCGGCGGGAGAGAAAATCAAGCAGCTTAATCCGGATGTTCAGGTGGATAGTTATCCGGTTTGCGTCCGGTCCGGCAACATTCTGGACCTCGTTAAACCCTATGATTTTATCCTCGACGGCATGGATAATTTTCCCGGAAAATTTTTAATCAACGACGCCTGCGTGCTGTCCGGAAAGCCCTTTTGCCATGCCGGCATTTTGGGTTGGAACGGCCAGTTGTTTACTTATCTGCCGGACGGGAAAAGCGCCTGTTACCGTTGTTTGTTTACAGCCCCGCCTTTGCCAAGCCAAGGCCCTGCCTGCAAGCCAAACCCCGTGTTGGGCGCCGTGGCCGGCGTGATCGGCCTGCTGCAAGCCCAGGAGGCGATTAAGTATTTTTTAAAGCAAGGAAGGCTGCTTACCAACAGGTTATTAATCCATCACGGCCAAGAAGCCCGATTTCGCGAACTGACCTTCAAACAACAGGCGACCTGCCCGCTTTGCGGGGCGCATCCTACCATTACAGACGTGCAGGACGAATAGTTCACACCGGCATATCCGGCCCTGCCGCCGGTGCCTTGAGGCGGACTTTGTGTTTTTTAGACCGGTTTGGCGGCATTTTCATCTTATTTTGAGTTGGACATAACCCGGTCATTAAGGATAAAATTTAGAATCAACTCCGGAGTGCCGAATGATGCGTGAACCTTATACCGTGGAAGTCAAACCTGTTGGTGAAGACAAAAAGTATGCGCGCCAGTTGCTTTGGACTGGTTTGGCCATTATGGCAGCAGGCCTTTTCATCCTTTTGTGGCCTGAATCGTTAAATATCATTTTGGCCTGCCTCATAATGGTTTTTGGCCTGCTTCAGTTGCTGGTTGTCCAATGGCAGGGCCGCTTGTTTAATCAAAGCACGGGCTGGCTAACCATGGCCTTTGGCCTGCTGGTGCTGCTTTTTCCCCAGATGCTTAATTATATTGTTATTATTTCCTTTATTGCGCTTACCTTGTTTTTTACTTTTTTATTGTTGGCGATTAATGCTTCCTTATGGACGCTCCTCCTGCTGGGGCTTGCTTTAATGGGAGGGCTGTTGATGTGGATGTTTCCTTTGGCAATCAATGTCATTTTTGCAATTTATTTAATGGTGGCCGGGGCAGAACAGCTTTTTATGAGTTGGCGAACCTACTACCGCTGGAATTGATGCAACCGTGACAAAGGGAGATGATCTGATTGAGCCAACAGGAACAAAGGGCTTATCGGAGGCTGTCCTTAAAATTGACCGCTTATTGCCAGGAATTACACAAGGGCGGCCATGGCCGTGAAGAACATACTTTCACCACCGACATCAGCGCCGGCGGGGTGGGGCTGGTTTTGAATAAAAGGATCGACACCCAGCAATTGGTGCTTCTTAAGCTTGGCTTACCGGCCGGTTACAAACGTTATCAAAAAACAAGTTCTGAGTCTCCCCAGGAGACTTCCAATGCGGAGGCCACTTTTTTGTCACGTGTCGTGTGGTCCCAAACCCTGTCTGAAAATGAATACCGCTATGGGCTGGTATTTTTGGATATTACCCTGGACAGCCGCTACTATTTTGAGAAGTTCTTACAGGAATATGAATTGGAGTGGCAGTATTGCCCCCTATGCAATGATTCCAGTTTGCCTTTAATCTAGGACTGGTTCGGATTCTGTATCAAAAACACGAGGAATAGCCATACTTATTTTCTTTGGACTTCCTGGTGCCTTGATATTTTTATAGCGGATCATTTTTATTCCGGCTTTTCCGGGTTGGGATGAAGATGCATTGAAATGCCTATTTTAATGTGCTACACTAATAGCAGGTCAATGGGGAGGTCAGCGGTGCATGGATAACAACAATGAAGTTGAATTCAGTGAAAAACGCAAATTCCCACGAGAAGATTTGAAATTATGGGTGCATTTTAAAACCATCAGTCACGGTAAAATATCAACGCCTCTTGAAAGTCTAAGTGAAAATATTGGTTCCGGAGGAGTGGGACTGATCACGGATCAGGAACTTGAGCCCGGACAGATGTTGATGCTGACCTTATACCTTCCTCCGGAAGAAAGCAGAAAAACAGTTGAGGACACCTTGATCTTTGAAGAAAACATGTGCATTCCCATTTCCGTATTGGCCAAAGTGGCCTGGTGTAAAAAAGTACAGGATGATGAATATCGTTTTGGAGTGCAGTTCGTGGAACTCGATGATTACAGCCGTTCGTTGTTAAAATTATATTTAAAACACTATGAGTTGTATTCGGAAAATTCACCTTTGTTTTAACAAACGGCCGTCTCGCCAACATAACAGAAAAGCACCCTTTTGCAGGTGCTTTTCTGTTA
>CAYVTN010000281.1:0-4234 GCA_964454395.1 uncultured bacterium
ACGGCGCCTGAAGTGGATGGAAATTTTTTGCGGGGAAAAAGCCATGCAAGCGGGCGCCTCGCCTTTGCCGCAGGAAACCTTGGAAGCCATCAAGACCTACCATGTGGCCATCAAAGGGCCCCTGACCACTCCCGTGGGCGGCGGCTTTCGCTCCCTGAATGTGAGCCTTCGCCAGGAACTGGATCTTTATGCCTGTGTCCGGCCGGTGCGCTATTATCAAGGCACGCCGGCGCCGGTCAAAGCACCGGAAAAATTGAATGTCATCATCTTTCGAGAGAATACGGAGGATGTGTACGCAGGCATTGAATGGCCGTCCGGAAGTGAGCAGGCCGTTAAACTGGCCAACTTTGTGACCAATGAGCTTAAGACAGCGGTGAACCCGAAGGCAGGCATTGGCATCAAACCCATCACTAAAGCCAATACCGCCCGGATTGTGAGGGCTGCCATCAAGCATGCGCTTAAGCATGAACTGCCGTCAGTGACCTTGGTGCACAAAGGCAATATCATGAAATTCACGGAAGGGGCTTTCCGCGATTGGGGCTATGAGGTTGCGGCCCAAGAGTTTGGCGATCAAACAGTGATGGAAAAAGACTTGTGGGAAAAATATAACGGCAAATGCCCGGCCGGCAAAGTCATTCTTAAGGACCGCATTGCCGATGCCATGTTTCAGCAGGTGCTGCTGCGGCCCGATGAATATGCCGTGATTGCCACCATGAATTTAAACGGCGATTATCTCTCCGATGCCTGTGCTGCCCAAGTTGGCGGCCTGGGCATGGCGCCCGGCGCCAATCTAAGTGATGAATTGGCCCTGTTCGAAGCCACCCACGGCACGGCGCCCAAATACGCCGGCCAGGACAAGGTTAATCCGGGATCGCTGATTTTGTCGGGCGTGATGATGCTGGAGCATCTGGGCTGGCTGGAGGCAGCTGAAGCGGTGAAAAGGGCCGTGGAAAAAACCATCCTCCAAAAAACCGTAACCTATGATCTGGCCAGGCAAATGGAAGGGGCCAGGGAAATAAAGTGCAGTGCCTTTGCAGAGGCGCTTATAGAGAATTTGGCCTAAGCCCAAAAGGCGAGGCGGAAAAGAGCAGCCACATGAGACAATCAACCTTAATCAAGGAAAAAGAAAAAAAAGAACGGCTTCACAGCACGGAAGCCAAGTTCATTATGCAGGAAGTGGAACGCCGTTTCCTGATGCTGGAAGAAAGCCTGGACGGCTTTAAAAAAGAGATCCGGGATACCTTTCTGGCCATGGAACATACCCTGGAAACATTGAGTCTGAAAATGGTGGAATTGCAGTCGGAATTGTTCGATTGGGAGGACCTGCCACCGGGCAGTGTGTCCAAACACTAAAACAAACCGAAATTTGAAGTTTGAAAAGGCGGCTCTTTGGAGCCGCTTTTTTATTCTCGACGCAACTTTGACAACGTTGTCCCAGGTGCGCTATCTACGCTCGTATGTTCGCAATGACCTAAGTAGTTACTCAACTTTGGCAAATTTGCTAAAGTTGAGCAGTTACTCTCAAATACAATAGCCGCCAAACTTAGCCGAGTAGTTTATTTCCCAAGAGTTGCCAACTTTTGGTAGCCCCGATCCTGTGAGCGTGATAACATGACGGCTGCCTTTAGCTGGGGAGCAACTTCAAGATGATTCCAAGCAACACCCGTTTTATAAGGAGGATATAATGGCCAGAAGAAAAATAACGGTCATCGGCGCCGGCAATGTGGGTGCCTCGGTGGCCCAGCAGGTTTTGGAACAGCGGCTGGGTGATGTGGTCATGGTGGATATTGCCGAAGGCGTGGCTCAAGGCAAAGCCCTCGATCTTAATCAGGCGGGCACGGTGCTGGGATACACGGGACAGGCCATGGGCACGGCGGATTACAGCCTTACCTCAGGATCGGACGTGATCGTCGTGACCTCGGGGGCGGCGCGCAGACCAGGAATGAGCCGTGACGATTTGCTTAAAATCAATTTCGAAATTGTTAAGAGTGTCGCTACGCAGGCTTTGGCCCATTCACCCCAGGCCATTATGATCGTGGTCACCAATCCTCTTGATGCCATGACTTACACGGCCTTCAAAGCCGGCAAGATGGAGCCCAAACGCATTATGGGCATGGCCGGGATTTTGGATTCCGCCCGTTACCGCTGGTTTTTGTCCCAGGCCCTTGCTGTTTCCGCCCAGGTGGTGGAAGCCACGGTGCTGGGCGGTCATGGTGATGACATGGTGCCTTGTGTGCCGCTGACCCGGGTGGCCGGCGTCCCGGTGACAGAGCTGTTGCCTAAAGATACCCTGGAGGCTATAATTAAGCGGACCCGAAGCGGCGGTGGGGAGATTGTCAAGCTGCTGCAAAGCGGCAGCGCCTACTACGCGCCTGCGGCGGCGGCGGTGCGGATGGTCGCCTCCA
Organism: uncultured bacterium; assembly: GCA_964454395.1. GTDB lineage: Bacteria > Oederibacteriota > JAAXVQ01 > JAAXVQ01 > JAUVAV01 > CAVQBK01. Next base: position 2,406 of record CAYVTN010000281.1, read on the forward strand.
TTTTAAGGGACGAACGGGCGGTCCTGCCGTGTGCGGCGTATTTAAACGGCGAGTACGGGTATCGTGATATTTTTCTCGGGGTGCCGGTGGTATTGGGGCGGCAGGGTGTGGAACAAGTGCTGGAAGTGGACCTGACGGCCGAGGATAAGGAGGCATTGGCACAGAGTGCAGCTTCTGTTCAGGCGCTCTGTCGTCAGATCGATCAACTAACAGGGTGCTGAAAAACCTTTGCACAGATTGCGGGGATCAAGCCCATTCGGGACCAGGGATAAGGATGGGAGGAATCGCTGCAGATTACAAGCCCGAGCAGGATTCAATTTTCAAATGAGCTGCCCGGCCTTACCCGGCCGGGCCAGGGAGGAGCACGATGCGCGATTTACGAAAGGATTATGTGGCTGCCGAGATCGCGGCGGCTATCAAACAGATCAACTACAAGGTGAATCCGGACATAACGGCAGCAATTAAAAAAGCCGCCCTCGACGAGGCTTCGCCTTTGGGACGGCAAGCCTTGGACATCCTGCAGGAGAATGCGGAAAAAGCGGCTGCCGGCATTTTCCCGCTCTGTCAGGATACAGGGCTGATCGTGGTTTTTGCCGAGGTGGGCGAGGAGCTTCATATCACCGGGGGATTGCTTTATGACGCCGTGCAGGATGGTGTGCGCCAGGCTACTGAGCAAAGCCGGCTGCGCCGGTCCGTGACGGTTCACCCCATCACCCGCGGCAACAGCGGCGACAATACGCCTGCTATTGTGCACCAGGAAATAGTCAAGGGAGACAAATTGAAATTGTCCATCATGGCCAAAGGCGGCGGTTGTGAAAATGCCAGCCGCATGGCCATGCTGCCGCCCTCAGCCAGCCGGCACGGGGTGGGGGATTTTGTAGTGTCCGCCATCAGGGAAACAGGCGCCGCCAGTTGCCCGCCGCTGATTGTGGGCGTGGGTGTGGGCGGTAATTTTGAGACTGCGCCCCTGCTGGCCAAAAAGGCCTTGCTCAGGCCCATCGGTCAGCCATCATCTGATCCGGAACTGGCCAAAATGGAAGAAGTGTTTTTAAAGCACATCAATGAATTGGGCATCGGCCCGCAAGGCTGGGGCGGCTCCACCACGGCGCTTTCCGTGGCCATTGAAGCCGCACCTTGCCATATTGCTTCCTTGCCGGTAGCCGTCAATGTGGAATGTCATAGTCATCGTCTGGTGGAGGTGGAATTATGAGCCATATCAACCTGCAGTTGCCTTTGGATAAAAATCTTATGCATGAATTGAAAGTCGGCCAATGGGTCTATCTCAGCGGTTCCATGGTCACTGCCCGGGATGCGGCCCTGCGTAAAATCAACGATCTCATTTCGGAAAACAAGAAACCGTCCGTTGATTTTGCGGGTCAATTGATTTATTTCGTGGGTCCCACCCCTCCGGCTGAAGGCGAAGCCATCGGGTCGGCCGGCCCCACCACCAGTAACCGCATGGAATCCTACATGACGGCCTTGTTGGAAGCAGGAGCGGTCGGGTTCATGGGCAAAGGCCCTTTAAGCAGCGGTGCGGTGTCGGAAGTGCAGCGCCAGGGCGCGCTTTATCTGGCGGCCGTGGGCGGTGCGGGTGCTTTTTATGGTTCCAAAATCAAAGGCGCCGCCTTGCTGGCTTTTGAAGAGCTGGGGCCGGAAGCGATTTACAGCCTGCATGTGGAAGCCTTCCCGGCGGTGGTGGCGATTGACCTGCATGGCGGCAATCTTTTTGAAGAAGGCCCCAAGGCATACGTCAAGAAGGAAGAAGCATAGCAGAGAGGCCTGGAACGTCATCTGCAAACGTAACGCATAATCTGTAGAGACGCCATGCA
>CAYVTN010000282.1:0-4234 GCA_964454395.1 uncultured bacterium
CGTCCTCGCGATCGGCGTGAGTCGAGTCCCAATTTAAGCCCGAAAAAGAAAATGGCCCCGAGGTAGGCCTTCTATATCCGCATAGGTGATTTGATATTCAGGTGAGCCTATTTTTCATAAACACTGTTGTGCCTAAAAGCCGACTCGGAATTTGACGGTGGATTTTGGATTATCCATCATTTGTAGGATACAGGCACGCCTGTACCCTGCGGATACAACCTGCCAAGACTGGTTCGCCGCCAATCCGCAACAAGAACTATCTGCCGAATGAGCATTGTCCCTTCGATAAGCTCAGGGACGGAGATTTATTAGTAACTTAGAGTTGAAATTAATCTCAAAATGGCAACAAAATCTTACCGCAAAGGCGCCAAGGTCACAAAGAAACACAAAGTAAACCCTCACCTTATTTTTAATCTTTCTTGGTGCACTTGGCGCCTTGGTGGTGAATCGTTTTTATTCCGGTTTGGCCTGTTTAAATCTGATCAAGCGACAAAATCCCTTTGATGTCTTTGTCATGGCCGATCACCAATACTTCCTGCTGATTTTGTTCCTTCATCAATTGGGCCACTTCATCGAAATCATGTTCTTCCAGTACGTATTTGACATTGCTTTTCATAATGTCCGACACAGGGAGATTGTCCAGGTCCATGTCTGTGTCAGTGCGGCGCCGGGTAATATCCCGCTCAGCCAGAATGCCGGTTAATCTGCCGTCATTGAAAACCGGCAAAAAGGACACCTGGCGCGATTTCATTTTGGCTTCCGCTTCTTTAACCGTCAATGTTGCTTCGATCAATTCGACATTCGCTATCATTTTTTCCTTTACCTTTGCCATTATCAACACCTCCATACTCAGAGCCTTGGCCTTGGCGTTTAAAGGCAATTTTTATCCCAATATGCTGTTGACCAACATCCAAGGTCTTATTATAATTACAACTCTAATGTTTCGAAGTCAAATCATTTTTGTTGTGTTAAAAGAAGCGGAGCAGTATTACACGTCTCCTCTCTTTGTCCAACGATGTCCGCAAGCGGGAGTTTGATCATGATGTACTCCAACAGCCGGGAATTCGGCTCTACTGCTGCCTTAACCTCGGAAACCCTCAAGCTGCACTGGGGCGCACTGTATCTGACGCCCGGTCTGCTTTTTATCGTGTTTTTAATGCCTTCCCTTTTATCTCTGGGGGCCGGTGTTTCGTGGGTCAAGTGGCCGGCCCTTTCTCAGCAGGCCACATGGTGGCATTTAATGGTGATTTATATGCTGGCTGGACTGCTGACCGTGCCAAGAACCCTGATTGCCTTGAGTGCCGGTTTTTTTCTGGGTATTAAAGCCGGACTGGTGGCGGCTTTTTTGGGATGGTTGTTAGGGGCCTTTCCTGCTTATATCATTGGTTACTATTTGGCCGGCAGGCTGCTGCCTAATTTTCGATTTATCAGCCATAATTTTAAAACGATTCAACAACTGGCTCAAAAACAGGGATTCAAAGCCGTCCTGTTTTGCCGTTTGGCGCCGGTGTTCCCTTTTGGCTGGTCCTCTTATGTATTGGGAAGCATGAAAGTCGGGTTTGGGGATTATATCAACGGCTCACTGTTGGGGGCACCTCTCTTGATTCTGGCTTACGTCAGTCTGGGTCAAAGCGCCAACATGATTGGCAGACTTTTATCCAGCGCCCGAACCATGCCGCCGGCCTTAATTTACACGTTGCCTTCCCTAACCTTGGCCATGCTGGCAGCTACCCTTTTCGCTGGTTTTTATTTCAAAAACAGGACAGTTCCTTCAGCCCTGATATAATGAGCTTCAAACAAGAAGAGTTGACAAGTGATAAAGAACGCCGTAATATATTTTAGTTCAAATTATTTGAGCTGTAATTTTTTTTGGAGATTGTAGCCATGCTCAATAAATCCAAACCTGGCTTGCCCAAAGGCATCACCGCCCCCTTGGCATCGAGCCCCAATAAAAACGTACGGGTGCTGCAGGCCTTGCGCCGGATTGTGCGCGCCATTGAATTGCATTCCAAAAAACTGGCCAATACCTACCGCATCACCGCACCCCAATTGGTTTGTTTAATTAAGCTCAAGGAAGACGGCCCTTTGCCCATTACCGCTCTTTCCCGCCTGGTCCACCTCAGCCCCAGCACCTTGGTGGGGGTCATGGACCGGCTGGAAGAAAAAGCCCTGGTGAAACGCACGCGCAGCAGCCGTGACCGCCGGGTGGTACATATCTCCATCACCGAAAAAGGCAAACACTTGGTAGCAGAAGCGCCATCACCGCTTCAGGACAAGCTGGCCCAGGCCCTGGATCAGTTGCCTGAACTTGAGCACTTATCCATTACCTTTGCTTTGGAAAAAATCGTGGACTTGATGGAAGCCGGCCACATTGAAGGCGAACCGGTATTAAAAACCGGGCCGGTCCATCAACTCAGCGATGAGCCGGACCCCGCCGCAGAGCAATAACCTTTTTTATCCGCCTGAACCTATTACCTTCGGAAAAGAGCCATGATGACTATTATTGACGGAAAGTTACATTTATCTGAGCAAAAGAGCGTTGACATTGTATTGGGGGATTACAATCAGAGGATCAAACTCTATGGCCTTACCGGCCAGGATCTGAGTCAAGACCGCCTTGATTGGCTTTGCCGCCTGCAGAGCGCCCAAGATCGTCCTTACGGCAAGATTATTGTTTATGCCCTGCCCGGCGGCGAAATGGACTGGTTGGCCCTGGGATTTGTCAAAGAAGGGGTGATTGGCGGTTTTTTCCGCGATCAAACCGACGCAGTCATCAGGTCCTATTTTATTGATCCCCACCGGCGCAGCGACGAGCTGCAGGCCAAGCACGACAAATACATTCAAATCGCCAGGGATAAACCTTCCATTACCCCCGCCTGTCCCAAGGGCTTTACCTGCCAGTTGGCCAAACCTGAAGATGCGGCGGCGATTTCAAACCTGTTAAAGCGCACCTTCAAGGATTACCCCTCCTCCCTGGAAGCGGATCACCTGGAAAAAGCCATGGTCAACCGCCACAGCCATTTCCGCCTTATCCGCAATCACCGGCAACAACTGGTAGCCGCCATGTCCGCTGAGATCGACCACAAACGCTCCAGCGCGGAAATGACCGATTGCGCCACGGACCCCGATTACCGCGGCTTGGGCCTGATGGCCTGCCTGCTTGGCCGCATTGAGCAAGATTTGAACAAACAATTTGGCATCATCAATTTTTATACCCTGGCCCGGGCGGACATGCTCAGCATCAATTGCGTGTTCAGCAAGCTGGACTACCATTACACGGGGCGGCTGGTCAACAACTGCCGCATGCCCAATGGATGGGAGTCGATGAATATCTGGTGCAAAAGGGTGCCACAAAAGGAGAATCATGGATCATCGCAGTCCACGTCAAAATGAAATTTCCAGTCAAATCAGCAAGGATAAAACAGGCCAGCATGCCTCTCATTGGTATGACTGGCGATGGCAATTGCGTCATTGTGTCAAAAACATGGATCAATTCGAGCATTTGTTGGGCGTCTCTTTACCCGAGGAAAAAATGCGGCAGTTAAAGGAAGCGGCCGCCAAATTCCCCATTTCCGTGACGCCTTATTATTTATCACTCATCGACACTTCGGATTTGGAGAATGATCCCATTTTCAAACAAGCCTGCCCCTCCTCCCTGGAATTGCAGACCATGCACCATGATTTGGCTGATCCGCTTTCAGAGGACAAGGACAGCCCCGTGCCCGGCATTACCCACCGTTATCCCGACCGTGTGCTCTTTCTTGTTTCCAATACCTGCACCATGTACTGCCGCCACTGCACCCGCAAGCGCAAGGTGGGGGAAAAGGATTCCATCCCCACCAAAAGCGTGCTGCAAAAAGGCTTGGACTACATCAAGGCCACGCCGGCAGTGCGCGACGTCCTGCTCTCAGGCGGTGATCCTTTTATGCTGTCCGACGATTACCTGGACTGGATTTTAACGGAACTTCGCAAAATCAAGCACGTGGAAATCATTCGTATTGGTACGCGTACGCCGGTGGTGTTGCCTTACCGCATCACCGACGACCTGGTGAAGATGCTTAAAAAACATCATCCTTTGTGGATCAACACCCATTTTAATCATCCCCGGGAAATCACCAAGTCATCGAGCATGGCCCTGGCCAAATTGTCGGATGCCGGTATTCCCTTGGGCAACCAATCAGTACTGCTGGCAGGAGTCAACGACTGTCCCAGAATCATGAAGCGCTTGGTGCAA
>CAYVTN010000283.1:0-4220 GCA_964454395.1 uncultured bacterium
CAAACGGCGTTACCGCATCGTTGATTTTATGCGCGATAAACTGGCGGTGCCGGCACGGGTGGAACGTCTGGAATACGATCCCAACCGCACGGCCCGGATCGCCCTGCTTGCTTACATGGATGGCGAAAAACGCTATATCGTGGCTCCGGAAGGTCTGAAAGTGGGCCAAATCATTTATGCCGGCGAGCAGGCGGATATTCAAATCGGCAACACTTTGCCGCTCCGGAAAATTCCGGCCGGCACCACAATTCACAACATTGAATTGAATATGGGTACGCGCGCCAAATTGGTGCGTTCAGCCGGCAGCGGCGCCCAATTGATGGCCAAAGAAGGTGACTATGGGCACGTCAAACTTCCTTCCGGGGAAGTTCGTTTGATCCACCTCGATTGCAAAGCCACCATCGGTCAAGTGGGCAACCGGGAACACGAAAATATTTCGTTGGGCAAGGCCGGCCGCCACCGCTGGCTGGGGTTCAAACCCCGTTCCCGTGGCGTGGTCAAGAATCCCGTGGACCATCCCCATGGCGGTGGTGAAGGCCGGAGTTCGGGCGGGCGCCATCCCGTTACCCCCTGGGGCATTCCCACCAAAGGGTTTAAAACCCGTAGAAAAAATAAAGAGAGCGATCGCATGATTATCCGGCGACGCAATTCCAAATAAGGGAGGGCTGACCAAGTGGCACGTTCGCTAAAAAAAGGCCCCTATGTGGATCTCAACCTCATGAAGAAAATTGAGGCCATGAACGAGGTTAATGAAAAAAAAGTGGTCAAGACTTGGGCCAGAAGCTCCACCATCACGCCGGAAATGGTTGGTCATACGGTGGCCATCCACAATGGTAAAAAATTTCTCCCCATTTTTCTTTCGGAGAACATGGTAGGGCATAAATTGGGTGAGTTCGCCCCCACCCGCACGTTTAAAGGCCATAAGGCCAGCGAAAAAACCACTGGTAAATAGGCTTGCCTGACCGACACGGTCAAGGCTTCAGGAGGAGATCATGGATCAGAAAGTCATGGCGCGGTATCTTAGAATCGCACCGCGGAAAGTAGGTATTGTGGCTGCGCTCATTCGCAACAAGAATGTCAACGAAGCGCTCAATGTCCTGCAATTTGTGCCCAAGGCGGCCTCGCCCATTTTGAGCAGGCTGCTCAAATCAGCCATTGCGGCGGCCACCCAACGCCCCAATGTGGATGCCAATAAATTGTTCGTCAAGGAATGCCGTGCTGATCAAGGGCCCCTGCAGCGTAATGCCAAACGTTTTATCCCCCGCGCCATGGGGCGGGCCAGCAAGATTCATAACTATACAGCGCATGTCACTTTGGTGGTTTCCGACGGTCAGACCGAACCCGCTGAAGTGAAGGCATAAGGAGGCTTATTGTGGGTCAAAAAGTCAATCCCATAGGCTTGAGGTTGGGCATTACACGCACCTGGGATTCGCAATGGTTTGCGAAGAAAAATTTTGTTGATTTCCTGATGGAGGATGGCAAGATCCGGGCTTTCCTGAATAAACGGCTGAGCCATGCCGGCATCTCCAAGATTGAAATCGAAAGGGCTTCCCAACGGGCGACTGTTTCCATTTATGCCGCCAAGCCGGGGATCATCATTGGTAAAAAAGGTTCTGAAATTGACAACCTGCGCAAGGATTTGCAAGCCCTGACAGGAAAGCAAATCGCGGTCAATATCATGGAAGTTAAACGTCCGGAACTGGATGCCGTGCTGGTGGCCCAAAATGTGGCTCGTCAATTGGAACGCCGCATCGCCTTCAGACGGGCGATGAAACGGGCGGTCAACACCACCATGGAAGCAGGCGCCAAAGGCGTCCGGATTGCCTGCGCCGGCCGTTTGGCCGGGGCGGAAATCGCCAGGCGGGAATGGTACCGTGAAGGTCAGATTCCATTGCATACCTTGAGGGCCAATATCCAGTTTGGAACGGCCACGGCCAATACCACCTACGGGTGCATTGGGGTTAAAGTATGGTTGTATGCCGATACCCCCAAAGAAGAAAAACAACGGAGTGGAAAACGTCATGCTGCTGCCTAAAAGAGTAAAACATCGCAAAGTCCAACGGGGGAACATGCGTGGTTTGGCCCACCGGGGCAATAAAGTGAGTTTTGGAAGTTTTGGGCTTAAGGCTTTGGAACCGGCCTGGATTACCAGCGCCCAGATTGAAGCTTGCCGTGTGGTCATCAATCGGCGGCTGAAGCGGGGCGGCAAGATTTGGATCCGCATTTTCCCGGATAAACCATTTACCAAAAAGCCGGCCGAAACCCGTATGGGTAAAGGCAAGGGGGCGCCCGAAGGCTGGGTGGCGGTGGTCAAGCCTGGGCGTATTATGTTCGAATTGGAAGGGGTTAATGAAGATATTGCCAAAGAGGCGTTTATCTTGGCCGCCCATCGTCTTCCCATTGCCACCAAGTTTGTGACACGTGACGAATTGGGGGTATAAGCCATGAAAACCGAACAACTGCGGGAAATGAACAAAGAGGAATTGGAACGTAAATTGGCCGGCTTGCAGGACGAGCTCTTTAAAGCCGGCATCAAAGTTCAGACCAAACAAATGGAAAATACGGCGCAATTAAGGATGAAACGCAAAGACATTGCCCGCATTAAAACACTCTTGCGGGAAATGGCCATCAAAGGCATTGCAACCACCGCGGCAGCGGAAAGCCGGAAGTAGTTTTAATATGCAGCCGCGAATTTACCGGTTTAAAGACCGGTGGTCAAGCGGCAAATGAATCATGATTTTTATAGCCAATTCCCAGTGCTTTAACGCGGGGCAATTGTATTAGCCAAAGGAGGAGAGGCCATGGCAGGGCTGATCACCAGTAAAGATAAAGTAGGCATTGTGGTAAGCAATAAAATGGATAAAACCGCAGTGGTGCGTATTGATCGCTTGATGCAGCATCCGCGGTATAAACGGTATATCCGGCGGACCAAAAAATACAAAATCCATGATGAACAAAACCAATGCGGCATTGGGGATACCGTGCGTATCCGGGAAACCCGCCCAATGTCCGCTGAGAAGTACCACACATTGGTGGAAATTATCGAACGCGCAAAAGTTCAGTAAGCGGCCAAGGAGGCGGGGAAGTCATGATTCAAGTTCAAACCATGCTGAAGGTCTCGGACAATTCCGGAGCCAAACGCATACAATGCATAAAAGTATTGGGTGGAACGCGTCGTCGTTATGCCGGCCTGGGAGACATTATCATCGGTGCGGTCAAGGAAGCCATTCCCGGCGCCCAAGTAAAGAAAAAAGACGTGGTCAAAGCGGTGATTGTCCGCGTGGCCAGGAATCATCGCCGGGCCGACGGGTCCTATATCCGTTTTGATGAAAACGCCGCCGTGGTTATTAATGATCAAATGAACCCGCGGGGCACGCGTATTTTTGGACCTGTGGCGCGGGAACTGAGGGAACGGAATTTCGCCAAAATCGTGTCGCTGGCACCGGAAGTGCTCTAGAGAAAGGAATAGAATAATGATGGATGCCGTTAAACCCAGATTGCGCAAAGATGACATTGTGACCGTCATTTCAGGCAAGGACAAAGGCAAAAGTGGCAAGATATTAAAAGTTTTCCCGAAAAAAGCGCTGGCGGTTGTGGAAAAAATCAATTTCGTCAAACGTCACAGCCGGCCTACTCAAAAAATGCCGCAGGGCGGCATCCTGGAAAAGGAAGCCCCCTTGCCCCTGGCCAAACTCAAACTGATCTGCAATAAATGCAACGAGGTCACCCTAGTGCGCTATCAACAGGTGGGGGATAATAAAAAGTTTATACGGGTATGCAAAAAATGCAAGGAAATGATTGATTAAGCCGGCCAGGCCGGAATGTTGTAGTAGGGGCGAACGGTGTTCGCCCGATAATTTGAAACGATGAGCAAAACAAGACATTCAATTCGGCGTAAAATATTAAAACAAGGGACGAATGCCATTCGCCCCTACTCTTGGAAACACGGAATAGACCTGGCGGTGACAGCCGGGCAGGCAGCGTAAGGTTGACCTATCTTCGGTCAACCCATTTGGAGGCAAAGCAATGGCGCGTTTGAAAGATAAATATATCAAGGAAATCGTTCCGGCTCTGAAAGAAAAATTCAGTTATAAAAACACCAACCGCGTGCCCCGTGTGGAAAAGGTGGTGCTCAACGTGGGCATGGGCCGGGCCACGGAAAACATCAAGTTGCTGGAGACGGCTGCGGAAGAACTGGCCCAGATTACCGGCCAGCGGCC
>CAYVTN010000284.1:0-4196 GCA_964454395.1 uncultured bacterium
CATCAAATTGGTGTTTACCACAGCCAAAGAGGTTGGCAGCTCCAAGGAAGGATCAGCCATGGTAAAATCTCCTCTAAAACCGGCATGAACATTCAAATTAAATTGATTGTAATTGACATTCAAACCAGCGATACCAAATTTATCATAGCCACCTAAGGGTTCATTGTCTTCATCGCGATTGTCAACATAGGAATAACCGGCATAAACATAGTTCTTTTTATCAAAGTAATATTTAGCATTTAACTCAACACCTTGATGGTAAGTGGTGGCAAGATTTTCAAACACATATGGAAAGACTGCTGTATTGGGCCCTATGGTATCTTTAACTTCATTTTTAAATAATGAGGTCTCGATGAGTAAATGCTCCATAAACAACTGATTCCAGACCAATTCATAGCCAGTGACGGTTTCCGGTTTTAATTTGTCGTTTCCATTTAGAACAGGATAGAGTTGATATAATTCTCCTAAGGAAGGTGCTCTGAAAGCAGTATTATACATAGCTTTCACACTGCCACTATCCAGATATTTCCAAACCAAAGCCACGCGGGGGGTAAGAGAATCTCCCACGTCATTATAGCTGTCATAACGACCACCTAATAATAAGGTTAGATCATTGAAAAAAGTCCACTCATCTTGAAAAAATGCGCCATACACATGGCGGGTCTTTAGATCAAAAGTGTAATTAAAATTAGTTAAAGGAATTTCCGGGCTTAAGATATTATCGACTTGAAGGTTAAAATTATATTTATTTAAATTAGCTTCAGTTAATTCATAAAAAAGACCAAATAATAATTTATTATTCTCAAACAACTCAGCATCCAATAAGGCATGACCTTTGAATTGATTATCTTCATACTCGGATTCATCCCGCCAACCATCGGGAAAAGTGAGGATGCCCTGAGGAAAAATTGGAATCAAATAAGCTGTGTCCCAATTATCAGGTGATAATTGCCCCCAATCATGATAGAACACATGATCATAAGAGGCTTTCAATTCAAGGTTCATTTTATCCGTCAAGGTAAAGCTCTTTTTTAACACAGCATAAGCTGCTTTATAATCCCGCCAATTGCCATCTTGGGTAAAAAAGTTAAAGGAACTGATAGGCCATTCGTTTCTTGCATCAGTATAGCTTAAATCCAATTGCCAATCTTTATACTTCAATGTCGCATCAGCTTTGAACCTGGAAAAACTGGTGCCCAATTCATGGGGGGCGGCAGATACACTCGGGAGGTAACTTAGCTGGTCTTCTTCATAAAGAACTCTGGAACCTTCGCTATCAGTGTAATAGACATTAAGGCCTAGCAGGAAATCGCCGAATTTTCCGCCATAATTGACATTGCCGGTGTAGCTGTCAAAAGTATCATAGTCAAGATCAATTTGAGTCTTCTCGTTATCTTCCGGCTGTTTGGTAATCACATTAATCACACCAGCAAAAGCACCGGTACCATAGAGGGCTGATCCCGGGCCACGGACAATTTCTACTTGTTTAACATTTTCTAAGCCAACATTGTAAATCTCATCAGGAAAGGTTCCATATAGGCCTAGACTCACACTATGGCCATTGATCATTAATTTTAGTTTGTTATTGAAAGGCGAATTGGATAATCCTCTAACTGGAAACACATGCCATTGAGGTCCTAATAAGGAAGTCTCCACTAGACCTAAGGCGCGTTGGAGTAACTCAACTAAGTCTTTAGCACCACTAGCCTTGATATCCATTTCATTAAAGACAGTTACTGTGGCTGGTACCAACAAGGTGTTGGTTTCATGCAACGTCGCAGTTATAACACTGGGTATTTCTGCAAATAAAGCTAATTCAGTAATGCCTTGTTCATATCCTGGATCAGCTTGAGCGAGTTGCCCGGGTATCCAGCTCAACAGCATCAAACAAAGACTTAATAGAATAGTTTTCTTCATTTTTGCGTGCTCCTTAATTGATGTTGTGTTGGATACTCAGATAAGTATCGGACCAGGGCATGATTCCTTTACTATTTTTTGAGGTGAGCGTAAGCCTTCACTTGCCGTCCGCGCGGTTATCATTCCCGCCCCGCGAAGCAGGGCGGGAATGATGAGTTAGGATCATCAGTGAAGGGTTACAGGTGAACTGGTGATTTTATGTTTTTTTAATGGAGGTTATATGGTGATTTCTTGTTAAATCTTTCGATTGATTAGCCCAAGTTCGACAGTTACAAGACCAAGATCATTATATTTCCAATGGATTCTGGCATTAAAGGCCGTTTTTCTCCACTACATTTTGCACTTGTTTCGGGCGTGTAGGGAGCTTCAATTGCATTCGCGCCAACAAATCGGCGGCCAATTTTTCAGGTTTGGCCACCAGCCGTAACCGCACTTCGGTACTATCAGTGACCGGCAACACCCATCCATGGAACGAATCTCATCCACTTCTTTCAGCAGTTGTCTGGCACAGTCACCAATCCCCTTGGTTTTCAGCCACATTTCGAAACTGCGCCACATAGCCAGCGTCAAGAAGCAAATGTTGTTAAATTATAGATGGACTTTCCCCTGTTGCCTCCCCCTGGTTTGGCAAAAAACAACAATTACACTGACAACCCAGCCCGGATCAAACCGTTGTTTCTCTGTCATTTTAATTTTTCACATTTTTCTCTTAAAATTAAGCGTTTGCAGAATCATTAAGCAAGTAAATCCGCTTTAACAGAAAAAGAAATGGTGCCAGCTGGCACCATTTCACGATCAATCGTAACACATCTTAAGAACCATCGTTCTCTATGTATTTTTAAGGTGAGATGCTTTTTTCTTTACATATATCTAATTGATATATATACTTTAGATATATCAATCAATGAGGTGACAACGATGCAGGACACTCTAACCAATTACGTGATTCTCGGGATGCTCAACCATCAGCCGATGACCGGTTATGATATCAAGAAACGCATCAAACAAACGGTCGGACATTTCTGGAATGCGGGGTTCGGCCAGATTTACCCGGCGCTCAAACGGCTGAAAAGCCAGGGACAGGTGGCCATGGAGGTGGTGCGGGGAGACAAAAGTCCGGATCGCAAGGTTTACAGCATCACGGAGGCCGGTCAGGTGGCGCTGCTGGTCTGGCTCCGGAAACCTGCCGGGCGAGAATACGCGCGTTACGAGATTTTACTTAAGCTCTTTTTCGGAAGCGGACTGGGACCCGAGGGAAACCTGGCAACGATTCAAGCTTTTCGCGACCGTTCCCAAAAAGTCTACGCCACTATGCTGGCATTTGAAAAAGACCTGCGGGGCTTGCTCGCGGACAGTCCCGACCACTTGTATTACCTGCTTACTGTCTTATTTGGAAAAAAAGTCTATGCTGCCTACCTGGAGTGGGCGGATGAAGCTGCCGACCTGCTAAAAAATGCCAAATCTGATTTCCGGAGGAAAACATTATGAACCGCCGTCAAAAAATCCGTGCCAGCCTGTTGTTGATCTCGTTCCTGCTGTTCCCCGTAACCTTCTACTATTTCTCACCCGTACTTGCCATGAACGGCTTGGCGGCGGGCGTGGTGAGCGGCAGCCTGCTCTTATTCAGCCTCCAGTTTGCAACCGCGCTTTTCTGGGGGCGCGCCTTTTGCGGTTGGTTGTGTCCGGCCGGGGGACTGCAAGAGACGATTGCCCGCACTCGTCCCCGGCCGGTCCGGGCCGGAAATTGGATCAAATGGGCTTTGTGGCTGCCCTGGGCAGCGGGATTGCTTTGGCTCGTGCTCCGTACGCCGGTTAAGGCCGTTGAGGCGGGTTACATGACGGACCACGGCATCTCGGTCTCCGGATTGGCGGCTTATATCGTTTACTACGCCGTGCTGGGCCTAATAGTAATCCTGGGGTTTACGGCCGGCCGGCGCTCCTTTTGCCACCATGTCTGCTGGATGGCGCCCTTCATGATCCTGGGGCTTAAACTGCGCAACACATTCCGGTTGCCGGGGCTGCGGCTCACGCTCACCAGCAGCTGCACCCACTGCGGAAGCTGCGGCACGGTCTGCCCCATGAGCCTGAATGTCCGCCGGGCCCTTGAACAAGGACAATTGGAAAAGGAGTCCGAGTGCATCCTCTGCGGCAATTGTGCGGACCATTGCCCTCAGGCTGCCATCCGCTTCCGTTTCGGCGCGGGCCGGTTGGAGGGATGAATCTCAGGGGACGTTGGTGCTTAGCGCGCATTAGCTCGTTACACTTTCTAATCGTGATAA
>CAYVTN010000285.1:0-4195 GCA_964454395.1 uncultured bacterium
TATTACGCCCACCTCAACCCACAGCCCGGTCTATACGCCCACCACCACGCCCACGGTAACACCAACACCCACCATCACCTCCACGGCGACGATTACACCGAGTTTTACCGTCAGCCCTACTGCCACCGTGTCACCGACCATCACGGTCAGTTCCACCATCTCGCCCACGGCGAGCATCACCATGACCGTCAGCGTGCCAAATGACCTGAAGTCGGTGGTGGTTTACCCCAATCCCATCCGCATGGATACCACCCCTCAAGCGGGACTGACTTTTTCCCGGTTGCCCGGAGAAACGAGCATCGTCATTTATACGCTGGACGGCAGGCAGGTGGCTTCCTTGGCTGCAAGTGCGGCCCAAACCCGGGTAACTTGGCCCTTGACCAATGAACAGGGAACAGCGGTGGCTTCCGGGATCTATCTCTATGTCATGAAATCCCATCAGTCTGTTAAAACCGGCAAGCTCGCCATTTTGAAATAGAAAAAACCTTTTACTCTATATACAAGGTTTGGTATAGTGTCGATAATCATTAAAGACTTATCCGGGGAACCACAACTTGCCAAAAGGAGCGTCACCGATAGTCATTATGCGAAAAATCACCTTCTTATCTCCCAAACAATGGTCATTAAAACATTTTTTAGGCATGCTTTTGGCGATGGGATTCGTTATCGGAACCGTGGTCATGGTCCTGGCCCAATCACCTGGATTGCCTGTAACTTTGGCTAAACCGCCGTCCTCCCATGAAGCCGGTAAAATCGCACCCAGCTACTTTGCCCCCGAGCGGCTGCAGGCCTTTTCAGGCTTAGGCTTCAACCTGATTCCTGACCTAATGCATTTCCTCGATCGTTTGGAGGGCGCGATCCCTGCAGCTGGGGAACCTGATACCCTGCCGATCCAGGACTTGGCCCAGGAATATTTCCGCTTTGTCAATCACGACAAGATTCAATACGAGGTTTATACGATAAAAAAAGGGGACAATTTCTGGAAAATCGCCAAGGTCAGGGGCTATACCATTGATACCATCGTTGGCACCAATCCCCATCTGGAAAAGATTGTTTGCTATGTCAATGAAAAGATTATATTGCCTTCCCAAGGCGGGTCCTTGCATCAAGTGGAAGAAAATGAAACCGTGCAAACCATTGCCCTTGATTACGGCGTGAAAGCCCGGAACATCCTGGACGCCAATGTCATCAATCCCCGTTGGGGCATCATTCCGGGCATGTGGCTGTTTGTGCCCGGCGCCAAACCGCGGCAATTAACCGAAGAGATGCATGATCAATACAGCCGGCGGTCGCTCTTCCGGTCGCCTTTGGCCGGACGCTATAGCTCCTTTTTCGGCAAGCGCATTCATCCTGTGCTGGGCTTTTCCAAATTCCATAATGGCGTGGACATTGCTTGTCCTCGCCACACCTGGGTGGGTGCTGCCGCCTCAGGCACGGTGATCTACGCCGGCCGGGGCGGAGCGATAGGCAATTATATCAAGATTGATCATCATAACGGTTACAAAACGGTTTACGGCCACCTGAGTAAAATTTATGTCAGGGTGGGCCAGCACATTAGGCGAGGCCAGCTCATCGGGCGTTCCGGTGCCACCGGCCGGGTCACCGGCCCTCACTTGCATTTTACCATCTATAAACATGACCGGGCGGTTAATCCCATGGATTATCTGTGGTAGGTCTTGGGCCGCCGCATCTGTTCAACGGAGAAGAACCTTGGGAAATGTTCTCATTATACACGGGCCGAACTTAAACCTTCTGGGCCAGAGGGAACCGGAGATTTACGGCCGGCTCAGTCTGGAGACCGTCAACCAGGCGATGACCGCTCTGGCGGAAGAACTGCAGCTTAATGTCAGGATCATGCAGAGCAATCATGAGGGCGCCTTGGTCGATGCCATTCAGCAAGCCCGGCCGTGGGCCGAGGCGATCATCATCAATCCCGCGGCCTATACCCACACCTCCGTGGCTATTCTCGATGCCATCAAGGCGGTGGGCCTGCCGGTCATAGAAGTTCATCTTTCCAACGTCTACAGCCGCGAAACCTTCCGCCATCATTCCACCATTGCCAGTGCAGTGACGGGCCGGATTATGGGGTTTGGCCTGGACTCCTACACCCTGGCCCTGCGCGCCGCTCAAACCCTGATCACCAAGTAGCTACATGGCAGAGCAAAGCTTAAAGCAGGCTGCACAAGATTGGCTTAAACAGCACCTCTTTTTAGGGCTCCCCCTGCTGCTGAGTGTCCTGCTTTTTTTATCGCCCCGTTTCGGAGGCTCGCTGCAGGCCATCTTTCTTTTTTTGATGTGGGTCTTGGGACTTTGGACGCTCCTGCGCCGTGAGGTCCACAAACAGCAACCGTTTTCTTTTCCTCTTTTCTGGCCTTTTTTGGCATTTTTAGCCGCCGGCATGCTGGCCACCGCCGCGGCCGCCAATACGGCCGCCGGCTTCAACTGGATCAGCAGGGAAGCCGGCCTGATGGTGCTTTTTATACTGGCCTATCAATGGGGCCGGGATCCGCAAGCGGTGCTTGCCGGGCTAAAGCCTTTGTTGATCGCCGCCGGCCTGTTGGCGGCCTATGGACTTTTCCAAAGCCTGGTGGGCCTAAGCTGGACAGTGCAGGATTTAAACCGGCCGCCTTTTAACCAGCAACCATGGCAGGACATGATGATAAGCCTGGCGCGTACGCGCCGGGCTTTTTCATTATTTGCTTATCCCAATCTGTTTGGCGGCTTTTTGGCCACCGTGCTGCCGCTGAATTTGGCCATGCTTTATCCTGGTATTAACAGCAAAAAATGGCCCTGGCTGGCCACCCTGGTGCTCATGCTTCTGGGCCTGTTAGCCAGCGGGTCTTTCGGTGCCTGGACGGCGGCGTTGGTTGGAGCCGGACTGCTGGTGGTTTGGCTGCCGCTTGAACGCAGGCTGAAATTCAGGATGGTGCTGCTTACCAGTGGCTTGGCGCTTGTTGGTCTGACCTTTCTGCTGTGGCGCAGGCCATGGCATGAGCTGGTGACTTCTTGGGAGGGCAGGCTGGGGTATTGGCGCATGACCATGGCCATGGTCAAGGCGCACTGGCTGCTTGGGGTGGGACCCGGTAATTTCGCCCAGGCTTTTGCCCAGGTGGCAGGGGACAAGGCCCAGCCTCTGCGGTTTGCTCACCAATTTCTTTTGCAACAATTGGCGGAAAAAGGCGTGTTGGGCCTGGCAGCCATGCTTTGGATCCTGGGTGCAGCCGGTCATTATTTGCTTAAATTAAAAATGAGCTTACAGGGCCGGCCGGCGGCCATTCTGGTGCCCGCTCTGGCGGCCGGTTTGGCCGCAGGCTTGATCCATGCCGGCATTGATCTGGATGCAGACTACTTAAAAACCGGGATGGTGTTGTGGTTTTTAGGAGGCGTGCTTTTAAGGCAAGCCGAAGTTGTGGGACAACGGCCGGTGGAGGACAAAGGTGTGCTTCAGGCCGCTTTCCGGCCCTGGCTTGTGATAAGCCTGGCCATAGTAATGATACTGGGGTTGTTGCTTTGGAAAGGCGGCAAAAGCCTGACCGTGCAAACAGCTGCAACCATGTTGAGCATAGGGCTGGCGGCTGTTTTGGTCATGATGGTCCGTGAGCAGAGGGCATTGGTCAGCCGGCTTTGGGCCAAGACGCCGCTTAAACTAACCTGGGCAGTGCTGCTGTTATGGATCCTGTTGACCGTGGCCCACGCCCAGGACTCATGGCAGGCCGCCACGGCCTTGTGGGTGCTGGCCTGTGCCTTGGTGTTGATGATCTTGGTCATACACCTCAAAGTTTTGGGCAAGCTGCTGATGTGGTTTTTAACCTTGGCCCCCGTGGTGCTTGCGGCCATAGGGTTGATTCAAGTCCTGCTTCATCCCGGGGCCAGGGCGGGCAGTGGCTGGCCCAATCCCAATCTGGCTGCAGCTTTTATGGCTTCCGGCCTGATCATCAATTTATCTTACGCTCTGATGTCACGGCCGGGAACCTTGCGTTTTTTCAGAAGCTGGCCGGCAACAGTGGTATTGTTTGCGGGGCTGGTGGCCACCGGGTCCATGGCCGGCTGGCTCAATTTCATGGCCGGTATGGGGCTTATGGGTCTCTGGGCGGTCAGGCAGGGATTGATAGGAAAAAAAACAGTCATGGCCGCCTTGTTGGCGGTCATAGCCTTAATGCTGATGTTGCCGCTGGGAACAGGCAAACGATTTCTC
>CAYVTN010000286.1:0-4194 GCA_964454395.1 uncultured bacterium
GGAACTTCGTTATTATACCATATCATCAAACAAAAAAGTCCGACAGGCTCCTAGACTCAACTTTAGCAAATTTGCTAAAGTTGAGTCTAGACTAAACGCCTTGCCAAGCGAAAGGTGTTCGCAAAGAATGGGGGGAAGGCAGACTAATTGTAAGTCAAAGGTGGAGGCGGCCAATTTTGGCCAGCATGGCTTGATAATGGCTTCCCTTCCAGTAAAGGCGGCCACAGTGGCGGCATTGATGAAACTGGTTGTGTTCGGCACGGATGCGCGGCGGCAAGTGCGGCAGGATGGATGCCTTGGGAACAGGGAGAAGAAGGCCGTTGCATTCAAGACAGCGGGTAAAAGGCTTGAGACGGGGGACAAGTTGATAGCGCCGGAGAACAGCGCGCACTTGAGCGGGGGGCAGGAGCGTGCGCAGGCAGTAACCCCAGCGTACCTGGCGATGTTTGAGAATGCCGCGGTCGCGGGTGAGAATGATGCGCTTTTGGGACACACCAAGGGCTACAATATCTTCATCGGCAAAAGTAGGGTAATAAATGCAATCCAGGCCCAGAAGGCGAAGGGTCTTGGCCAGTTTACCCAAGTGACCATCGAGAACAAAGGCCGGTGATTTGGGAAGAGGGGGCCAAAGTGCCGGCCGGGGCCGGCGATCCGGCAAGAAGGGCGGGAACACCTGGATGATATCGCCTGGCTGAAGCTGTCGGCTGAAGTTAGCCCACTTGCCATTGATCATAATGCCATTGATTTCCGTGTGCGGAACGCCGGCGGCTTCGAGAGTATCCTTGACCGCAGGATGACCGGAAACCATCATACGGAAGAAACGGTATTTTCTTCCGGGCCGTAAAAAATAATTGAGGTCTTTGTAAAAACGGAGACTCACCTTGGTCATGAGATCCATTCCCTAAACCATTCCTAAGGAGCCATGATGGCCCTGCTTCATTATACGCATTGCAAGCCGGAAGCGCCAGAAATGAGTAGGCTTGTAGTGGTGTTGTTCCATCATAAAAGCAAGATCAGCCCAAGAAAGCAGTTGACATATCTTTTGAAAATAATAAGAATATAAGACATACTAAATTATCGTCTCTTTTGATTAACATTAAGAGGACTTGGATGTATGCGCATTAGAACTGCCGATCTGGTCTCAGTCAGACATTTTGTGAAAGAACGGGGCTTGGAAAAGCAAGTGGAAGAAGCTTTGGCTCCGGAAGAGTTGGAACTTTTTAAAACAGTGCAGGTCGATGACTGGATTCCGGTAACTTTGCAGGCCTCTATTTATACCAAAATTGCGGGACTGGCTTACCCCGGGGACCATGAGTCTATTTATAAACTTCACCTGGTGGTGGCGGAAAAGTCCTATTCTTCCATCTATAAAATTCTTTTAAAAATCAAGAGGCTCGAAGACATGCTTGACCACGGTCCGGAAATCTGGTCCTATCATTATGAACAGGGCGAGCCGGGAGTGAAGCGCACCAGTCCCACGGCGGTGGACTTTACAGTCAAGAATTATCCTGAGTTGCCCCCGGAGAGTATTGAAGTCACCAGAGCGCACATTCATATTCTAATCGCCGCCACCGGCAAAAAGGGCATTATCGTCACGCCTGATACCAGCAATCCCCAGTGCTGGCGCTGGCAGGTTCAGTGGCAAAATTAAAAAAACGGCAGCTTCTTTGCTGAAGAGATCGCTTTTCGAAATCTCTGTGGATTAAATGTCCAAGCTCCTAGTGCTTGGAATACTAGTTCATTTCCTTTAAATATTCCAAATAGTTGTCCACAAACTCACCAGGCCGCATTTGCAAAGCAGAACACAATTTTTCCAGCATGGCCAAATCCAGTTTGCTCACACCGTTATTCCAGCGGATCAGTTGTTGATAGGGAATGCCGGTGCGGTTATGAATCTCGTATACCGATAACCCGAAAATCTTGTGCAATAATTTTTGTCCCGAAATCAGATTTTGATTTGACATGATAATCCTTCGGTAGTATACTCCAAAGTATATTATTAATGAGTATACAACTCTGGTTATCATAAATCAAATTAGCGAGGATGACAAGACAAAAATGGAAGTAAAAACAGAAGCCACCCGATCTCCCCTTAAAATCAAGTCCTCACCAATCCGATCAGCAGCATGTCCGGAACGGCGGCTCCGGGTCAGGACAAAATCCGCGGCCCAAGGCGCCAGCCCGAAGAGGCCGGCTTATTATCAAGGGTTACCGGAAGAGGCGCTTGTCCAGTGTTGTCAACAGCAGGACCTCCAGGCTGTTGAAGAGTTGATCCAGCGCTATGAAAGACTGGTGCTGAATCTGGTCAACCGCTTCCTGCGCCATTCCTCCAATGTTGTTGATGAAGCTCAGGAAGTATTCATCAAAGTTCTGACCAAAGTGGGCACTTTTCGTCAGGAAGCCCGCTTCAGCACTTGGCTTTACCGGCTCACGGTCAACCATTGCATGACCGTAATCAAAAAGCACAAGCAACGGGTCACGTGGATCGAAGCCACGGCCGAGCGCAATGACCAGGTGCCTACGGCTTTCAACGCCTCGCCGGAGAAGACCTATGATGATCATGCCCAAAAAAAACAGTTATGGCGGGCCATGGATCAACTGCCCGGTGAGCAGCGCCAGATTTTAATTTTTTACTATTACGAAAATTTAAAATACCGGGAAATCGGCCAGCTTCTGGGTCTCTCGGAAGGCACGGTTTGTTCCCGCCTCTATCGCGCCCGCAATAATCTGCGTAAACAGTTGCAACGTCTCCACGTATACCCTTCTCATTAACTTGACCTGAACCTGTAACCTTCCGCCTCCTGCAAGCGTATAAAAAGTATTGAGTCCTTAGGGAATTCAGGTCTGGCACCAAATGCCGATCCTTAGAAAAGCTCAAAATTTATACACGGAGGCCTCTCATGGTTAAACGCCATCCTTTTATCAAGTCTGTCCTAATGCTGATCTTACTCAGTTGGGCCGGCATGCCTTGCCGGGCCAATGCCACGCCCAGCAGCATCGAGGAGGTAACCGTTTTTGCCGATCGCGCCCTGGTGGTGCGCAAGGCGCTGGTGAACGTCGCGCCGGGGGAACAAACGTTGCGCTTTGCCCATTTAACCGGCAGCATGGATCCCAATACGGTACAGGTAAAAGGTCAGGGCAGTGCGGCCATCAAAGGCGTCAAAGTGGAACCGGTGTACCTTGATGAAACTTCGGATCAGGATTTGACGGCATTGCAAAAACAATGGGACAACAACAACCAAGCCATGGCTGACTTGAATGATACCGTCACCAATGCCGATCATGAAAAAAAATTCATTGAAGCCATTGCCAAGCGGCTGACCACTGCCACTGACAAAGCGGACCAAGCTTCCTTTGATCCTAAAAAGTGGATTGCCATGGTCAATTTTTACCGCAGCAAGCTGACCCGTTTGGACAAGGAATTGCGCCAGGCTCAGGCGGACTTAAAACCGCTGCAGGCGAGAAAGCAAAAACTGGAACAGGAGATGAATACGGTCAGAGGCAGAATTCAAACCACCAGATACAATGTCTCCGTGATTTTAACGGCCGGCCAGGAAACCCAGGCCAAGCTGGAAATAAGCTACGTGGTGAGGGGCCCAAGTTGGCAGCCTAAATATGATATCCGGGCAGATTCCAGGAAAGACAACGTCCAGGTGGCGTACGAAGCCTTGATCCGTCAAAATACGGGCGAGGATTGGCGGCAGGCCAAGGTGATGCTCTCCACAGCCCAGCCTCAGGCAGGCGACAGTCAGCCTCAACTTCAACCCTGGACCATCAGTCCTTATGTGCCTGCACCCGTGGTCAGGCACGCCAACAGGGGCAGGGGCAGACCCATGGCCAGACGTGCCCTTGCGGCAGCCCCGGCTGCGACGATGGCTGAAAAATCCATGTCTGCCATGCCTGTGGCGCAGGCGCAAGTTGAACAAACCGCCACGGCCGTAAATTTCGACATCAAAGGCCGCTACACCATTAAAAGCGACAACCAGCCTCATCAAGTCACCATCATGATCCAAAACTTTCCGGCCAAGTTCACCTATGCGGCTGTGCCCAAACTGGTTAAACACGCTTTTCTCAAGGCGGAGATTACCAATGCCACGGCAATCCCCTTGCTGGCGGGGGAGACCAATGTGTTCCTTGACAACAACTATGTCACCAGCGGCAGGCTGGAAACCGTGGCGCCCGGCGAAACCTTTC
>CAYVTN010000287.1:0-4155 GCA_964454395.1 uncultured bacterium
CATATAATATCTATTCCGGTCGGGGCTGCCGCAGGCGTCCCTTTCATATAATATCCATACCGGTCGGGACTCGGTCGGTTACAGCTTTTGGGCCACTGCTTCCAATTCAAAGGCTTCAATGACATCGCCGGCTGCAAAATCTTTGAAGCCGGCGATGGTGATGCCGCATTCCATGCCCACACCCACTTCTTTGACATCTTCCTTGAAGCGGCGCAAGGATTCGATCTTGCCGGTGTGAATAATCTCGCCGCCTCGCACGACCTTGCCTTGGGCATTGCGCAACACCTTGCCGCTGGTCACTTGGGAGCCGGCAATAAAGTGTCCGGAAGACAATTTGAACAGGGTTTTGACTTCCGCCTTGCCGAGCGGCACTTCGTGGTAGTGAGGCTCCAACAGCCCTGTCATGGCATCCTTGACCTCGTCCACCATCTCATAAATCACTTTGTAAATGCGCACATCCACATCTTCCCGTTTGGCCGCCTGATCCACGCCACTTTCCGGGTTGACGTTGAATCCTAAAAGAATGGCATTGCTGGCCGCGGCCAGCATAATGTCGCTTTCCCGGATATTGCCGACAGCGCTGTGGATACAGGTTAATTTGACCTTGTCCGTGGAAAGGCTTTCCAGGGATTCCTTCAATACTTCCGCCGACCCCTGCACATCAGCCTTGATAATGATTTTCAACTCTTTAACCGCCCCTTCGGCGATTTGGGCATTCAAGTTATCCAGGGTGATTTTGTTGCCTTTCTTCAGCTCTTGTTCGCGTTTGATCATTTGCCGTTTCATGGCCACCTGGCGGGCCAGTTTATCACTTTCCACGCCCTGCAGAATGTCCCCGGCAGCAGGCATGCCGGACATGCCTAAAAGCTCCACCGGCGTACCCGGTCCGGCGTTTTTGACAGATTGTCCCCTGTCGTTGTTCAGGGCCCGGACCCTTCCATACTGAACGCCGACCACAATCGGATCGCCCACTTTGATGGTGCCGCGCTCGATCAGGGCGGTAACCACGGTGCCCCGGCCGCGGTCCAGTTTGGCTTCAATGACCGTTCCTTTGGCTTTGGCGTTGGGATTGGCTTTTAATTCCAGCATCTCCGCTTCCAGCAAAATCATTTCCAAAAGCTTGTCGATGCCCATTTTCTTTTTGGCCGAAATTTCCACAAAAATAGTTTTACCGCCCCAGTCCTCGGGAATCAACTGGTAGTGGGACAATTCCTGTTTAACCTGATCCGGATTGGCGCCGGGTTTGTCAATTTTGTTGACCGCCACAATGATGGGCACACCGGCAGCTTTGGCATGATCAATGGCTTCCACGGTTTGCGGTTGCACGCCGTCATCTGCCGCCACCACCAGGACCACCACATCCGTGACCTGCGCACCGCGGGCACGCAAGGTGGTGAAGGCTTCATGGCCGGGCGTATCCAAAAAGGTTACTTCGCCGCGATTGGACAACATGACCTGATAGGCTCCAATATGTTGGGTAATGCCGCCGGCTTCGCCTTCGATCACATTAGTCTCACGGATGGCGTCAAGCAGCGATGTTTTTCCGTGATTGACGTGTCCCATAATGGTCACCACCGGCGGCCGGAATTTAAGATCCTCCGCCTTGTCCGGTTCTTCGGCCTGCTCCAGCAAATCTTCTCCATAGAGTTCCTGAAGTTCCAAGGCATAGCCGTATTCATTCAGGAGAACTTCCAGGACATCCCGGTCCAAGCGCTGGTTAATAGTGGCGAATACGCCGAGTCCGATCAGCTTCTTAATCACTTCAGCTGGCTTGACATTTAAGCGGTCGGCCACTTCACCCACCGTGGCGGATTCATTAATTTTCAGCACCGGCAACTCTTTGGCCGCAGCGGGTGCCGGCTGGGGCTCCTCTTTTGCTTTAGGCCGTTTGGATTCAGGAGACGCTTTTGGGGCGGCCGATGGTTCCTTCACTTGAACCTGTTCCACCGGCGCCGAGGATTGATCCGCAGCCTCGGCTTCTTTTCTCACGGCCTCCAGGGCCAATTCTTCAGGCCGGCGGACTTCCCGTTCCTGCGGTGCCGCCGGAGCCTCTGCAGGGGCCGTCTCAGGTTCGGGCTTGGTCTCGGCTTCAGCTGGTTGGGCTTCCTCGGCCTTTTTAACCACTTCGATGGTCGACGCCGGCGCTTTTGCTTTTTCTTCAGCCGGGGGCGCCGTCATGCCGGGCACCACGGCATCATCCACAATTTCATCCTCACCCCAGTGCCGTTTAATATAGGCAACGGTTTCATCCTCCAACACACTCATATGGCTTTTCACCTGAATGCGCATTTTTTGCAGTTCACCCACCAGCTCCTTGGAGGTCAGATGGAGTTCCTTGGCTAATTCAAAAACTCTCGTTTTCTGGTTCATTCACGTTCACCTTCTTCCTCTGATCCAGATCCCTCGCCAAGATCCTCCTGCGCGGTTTGTTCCATGGATGCGGGGTTGTCCTCATCCGGTTGGATCTGATCAGCATTCTCCTTGCCTTCCTGTTCTTCTTCCGTCAACTGGTCCAACCCCGAAAAAAGGTCTTTGGCCTGAACCACTTTTTCCTCTGCTTTGCCCTCAGCCGAAGGTTTATCCCAACTGGCAAACAATTCTTCGGCCGTGCGTTCCGTTTTTTGCAGTTCCTTGGCGGGCAAATAACTGGCGATGGCGTTTAATATTTTTTCCGCTGTTTTCAGCCCAATGCCCGGCAGTTCAGCCAAATGTTCTGCTGTAACTCCCAGTAGTTGGGCCACGTTGGCATAGCCGGCTTCGTTTAAAACAGTCGCAATTTTCTCCGTAATGCCCTTGATTTTATTCAGGGGAGGGGCCGCCTGGATAAAGGCCTCTTCCGCTTTACGCCGCATTTTTTCCTGGTTTTGGGCCTCACTGACAATATCAATTTTCCAGCCAGTCAGTTTGGAGGCCAGCCGTACATTTTGTCCGTTTTTTCCGATCGCCAATGATAACTGGTCTTCCTTGACCACCACCATGGCTTGCTTTTTCTCCGCCAAAATGTCCACATTTTGAATTTTGGCCGGCTGCAAGGCTGCTTTCAACAAAGTGGTGATATCTTCGGCGTAGGGGATAACGTCTATCTTTTCCCCGCGGATTTCCCTGACAATGGATTGAATACGCGATCCCTTGATCCCCACGCAGGCGCCCACGGGATCGACGTTTTTATCGCTGCTGTAAACCATGACCTTGGAGCGCGATCCGGCTTCCCGGGCCACCCCCTTGATTTCAACCACCCCTTCGGCCACTTCCGGAACTTCCATTTCAAACATTTTTTTGATCAATCCGGGATGGCTTCGTGACAGGATAACCTGGGGCGCGCGGTTGCTCCGGCGCACATCCAGGACATATGCCTTGATCCGGTCGCCGCTTTGATAATATTCTTTGGGAGCCTGTTCCCGGGCCGGAAGGATGGCTTCGGTCTCACCCAGGTCAACAATGACGTTTTTATGCTCGATCCTGATCACCGAGCCGTTGATGAGTTCACCCAGCCGTTTTCTATATTCCTCATAATAGGCATTGCGCTCTGATTCACGAACCCGCTGCAGCACCACCTGTTTGGCCGTTTGTGCGGCAATGCGGCCAAAATCGGAAGGCGACATGGTCTGTTCCACGATATCCCCCAAATTGACCTTGGGATTGAGCCGTTGCGCTTCCTCCAGGGCAATTTGATGCCAGGCTTCTTCCGCCTCCGGCACCACTTCCTTACGGACATGGGCCACCAATTCACCGGTGGCTTCATTGAATTTCACCCGGATATCCTGGGCGGCGCCATAGTTCTTCCGGGAAGCTGAAATAAGCGCAGCCTCAATGGCTTCGATCAGGACCTGACGGTCCACTTTACGGGAGCGTTCAATTTGACGCATGACTTCTACTAGTTCAATACTCATGGGTTCACCTTTTTTATATGAGCGTCGTGTCTGATGCACTGAGCTCAGGTTTGGGTCTCGGCGCCAAGGTTGCCAAGGCGTAGCCCCCAGGCAGGACGTTTTTACCTAAAATAAAAAGAGTGGGCCTGGTCGTCCCACTCTTTCGCGCAAAGACTCAACTTAAGGCAGTAGAATAGGGCTGATTTTGGTTCAAGTCAAGGAAAAAATGTGATGCGTCGTGCCCCATCAGTACTATTGGAATCAAATTTGTCACGCTAAGCTAAAA
>CAYVTN010000288.1:0-4154 GCA_964454395.1 uncultured bacterium
CTACCTTCGGGCCTGTGGGTGGAAACAACCGTGATTTGCCCGAATTACCCCTATTTCAAACGCTTTAGCTTGGTGCGATTAAATGTCTAACTCTTGTAAGTAACCGTGCGTTGTGTTTAAATGTGACACATAAGGGAGGAACCATTTTTACTTTAGGTGATTATGCCTTGGGAGTCTGCAGGGTTTCATTTTCCGCAAAGTTCAAGATTGACAGCACTTGCTCGCATGATTAGAATTCCATCGGGATGACAAATGACGGCTGGTCCACTGCAACCCGGCCATGACAACAAGAGCCTTGCAGAAAAAAGGCCGTTTGGGGACTGTTAATAATATACGGAGGGAATAATACCATGGCAGACAGGTTTCACCAGCCGCGGCGCTGGGTAATCATTGCTTTGTACGCCCTGGTGGCCGGGGTAAACCAGATGCTATGGCTCAACTTCGCGCCCCTGCTGCTGCAGATTCAAAAGACCTATCAGGTTTCGGAGCTGCTGGCCAGCGCCCTGCTGCTGGTATTTCCGTTGTTGTATATTCTTCTTGCCCTTCCGGCCGGTGAGATGACCGACCGCTTGGGTTACAAAGTGACCATCAGCCTTGGCGCCGTGGTGATGGCCCTGTTTGCTTTTGTGAGGCTGGGCACAGGCAGTTTTTGGATGCTGCTTTTGGGCCAGATGGGCATTGCCGTCAGTCAGCCTTTTATCCTCAACGGTGTTTCCAAGCTGGCGGCCGACTGGTTTGCGGAAGAGGAAATGGCCCTGGCCAACGGCCTGGGATCGCTGGGCATGTTTGTGGGCATGTCCGTCGGCATGGCCCTCACGCCCTGGCTTGTCAATAAAACCGGCATGATGCCGGCCATGCTGATCTTTGCCCTGGTGACCCTGCTGGTGGCGGCTGCTTTTATTTTCGGGGTGAAGGAAAATGAAAGCAAGTCGGAACTGACGGCGGCCATTTCCATGAAGGATATTGTTCATCTGTTGCAAAACCGGCAATTGGCCTTGGTATTTTTACTCTCCTTCATCGGCCTGGGCGTCTTCAATGGCTTGGCCACCTGGCTGGAGGCGATTTTGGCGCCCTATCATATTTCCGCCCAGGCGGCGGGGTTGATCGGCGGCATGCTGACCATCGGCGGGATCGTGGGCGCTGTGGTCCTGCCCCTGCTGTCCGACCATTTCCGGCGGCGCAAACCTTTCCTGGTGATTAATTTTGTGGCCGCACTGATTTTGCTTTATCCCTTGTGCGCCAGCAGCCACGTCAACAGCGCCTTGTTATTGAGTGCTTCCCTTGGTTTCTTAATGTTACCGGCTTTTGCCATCCTTCTGACCATGTCGGAGGAATTGGTGGGCGTACAGCGGGCAGGCACGGCAGCCGGTATTCTGATGATGACCGGCAATTTGGGTGCCGTGGTGCTCCCCATTGCCATGAGTCTGATTAAAGGCCAGTCCGTTTATTGGACCAACGCTGTTTTTCTCCTGCTGGCTTTCGTGGCTTCAGGTCTGGGGCTGCTATTTTGGACCAAAGAGACCTATCGCCAACCCGAATAAGTTCAAGCAATTCCAATTGACACCAGCGTGAAATCCATTACAATAGCTCAATTTTTCAAGGGCAATGACAGGGTGATTTCCGTCAAGCAAGGGATTGTGGTTATAAAGCGCGTAAAGAAAGTGTGGTGAAAATGCATGTTTAAGCAGTTAATGGCGGGTATTACAGTGGCCCTCTTGGCCGCCGGCACGGCATCAGTGGGATGGACCGGTGAAACGATGACAGCCGATCAGTACCTGGCCCAGGTGGAGCAGGTCAATCCCGATCTGCGCGGCATCGATTTAGCCTTGCAGGCCATGGGGTTGAAGGTGTTGGAGCTGGATATGGTGTATTCGCCTTTTCTGAGTGCAAGTTATGGTTACATGGATGACCGCAGCGGCTCGTCTTTCGGAGCGTCGCTGCCTATGGATGAAGTAAAAGGCGATCAATGGAGCCTGTTCCTGGATAAGAAGTTTCCCTCCGGCACCTCGCTCAGCCTGGGCTATACCCATAGCGATTCATCGATCTCATTGCTGCAGCCGTCCAATTTTGGCTTTGGTCTTATGAGTGACTTTAATGCCTTTGAGAACAAGCCGGTGGTGCAGCTGAAGCAATCGCTGCTGCGCGATTTCTGGTACGGCCTGACCCAGGTGGGCATTGACAAGTCCAAGGCCTCGGTGCGCTCCGGGCAGTACTTACAATTATACAAACGTCAGCAACTTCTGATGAAGGCTCGCCTGACTTACTGGAACCTGGTACTGGACAGGGAAGTGGTGCAGTTCCGGCAATCTTCGCTGGAGCGGGCGCAGCAGGTTTTGCAGTGGAACCAGAAACGGGTGGGTCTGGATTTGGCGGATGCCGCTGATTTGTTGCAGGCCCAGGCGGCTTATAAGTCCCGTCAATTGAGCCTGCAGATGGCCAAGGAAGACCTGCTCAATGCGAAACGCGATTTCAATGAACTCCTGGGCAACACCACGGCCGCCGTGGCGGTTGATCTGGAAAGGCTGGAGGACAAAGTCAACCAGTACGCCACCCTCGACACGCTTACGCGCAGCGGTGAACGGGCCGATGTGCTGGCCGCCCGCGCGGCTTACCAAAGCAGCGCCCTGGCGGACCGGGAGACTTTTTTCCGCTCTCTGCCTGAACTGACCTTGTCCGCTTCTTATTCCTTGTATGGCCTTGATCTGACGTCGCAAGCGGCCTGGGATCAGGTGGCGAACGGGGACAAGCCGGCCTACACCGTGGCTTTGAGCGGCATCATTCCTCTTGATATTTGGACCCTCGATAAAGTGCGCCAAGGGTACCACAAGGATTTTGAGGCCGCCAAAGCCAATCTGAAAAAAGCGGAACTCATGGCACGCAATGATTGGGGGAAGCTGAGCCAAACCTGGCAGGACGTTAAAACCCGGCTGGCTTTGGCCCGGGAGATCAAAACTATTCAGGAAAAACGGTTGGCTCATGAGCAGCGCCGGTTGGAGCGCGGCCGTTCCACCACGTTTCAGGTGATCACTGCGGAAAACGACCTGGATGAGGCCAATCTAAATGTCTACCGTCTGGTGTATGAAGAGTTGGTTACGGACGCGCAGGCCGGGTTGTTTGATACCCAACCCATTCAATAACCAAGCCGGAAAAGATGGAATAAAAAAGATCCACCACCAAGTCACAAAGGCACTAAGAAAGGCAAAGAAAATATACCTTATTTCTTCTTTGTGCTCCTTTGTGCCTTTGTGACTTGGTGGTGGATCTTTTCGCTGTTTTTTTGAATGACATAACATCTGGTAAGGGCTCGAGCTTTTAAGCCCCGGCCAATAAAATTGAACTATGCAACATACCGATACAGAATCTGAAGAAGGGAAGTTGGTCATGAATTTAGCCGCCTTATCCATTAAACGGCCGACGTTTATCACGGCGATCCTGGTGATTATGCTCCTGGTGGGTCTTTTAACCATGAGCCGCATGAGCGTGGACATGTTTCCTGATGTAAACTTTCCTTACATCAGTGTCACCACCGTCTATCCCGGGGCCGGGCCCAAGGAAGTGGAGACCCTGATCTCCAAGGTTTTGGAAGAGCAGATTGCCTCCATTTCAGGGTTGAAAAATGTGACCTCTGTATCCTTGGACGGTGTTTCCATGGTGTGGGGGGAATTTACCCTGGAAACAAATCCCCGTTATGCGGAGCAGCAGTTCAAAGACAAAGTGGCCCAAGTACGTAACCGCCTGCCCGCAGATGCCAAGGAACCGGTGATTAAGCGGTATGATCCTGCCGACCGGCCGGTGGTCATGATGAGCCTGACGGCCGATCTCCCGGCGGATAAATTATATGATCTGGCTGACAATACCATTCGCAATACTTTTGAACAAGTCTCCAATGTGAGCAGCGTGGAAATTGTGGGCGGCACCAAACGGGAGATTCACGTAGATCTGGATCTGGCCAAATTAAAGTCTTACGAAGTAAGTGTTTCCCAGGTGGCCGCCCGGCTGGCGGCCAACAATCAAAATATCCCGGTGGGTAAAATTACTCAAGGCAAGCGGGAATTGGCCTTTCGCAGCCTGGGGGAACTCAATGAACTGCGGCAGGTGCGTGATGCGGTCGTCAGTTTTTATGGCAATGACGTGCCCGTGACCGTGAAGTTCCG
>CAYVTN010000289.1:0-4129 GCA_964454395.1 uncultured bacterium
TAGGATTTCTTGGGCGTTTCGGCCGGGTGCAACATGTTCCAACGCTGACATCGAATCGCATCGGTGCGCAAGAGTTTGTAACTGGAGGCGCTCCACACGTCGGCGGACACCCCGTATTTCTCCGCAAGAATCTCCTGCGCCTCGAGCGCGGAGTGGATGATTGGACCGCTGCCCAGGATGTGCGCTTTGACCTTCTGCAGCTCGTAGGCGTAATCGTCGGGGTTTGGGGGGTGTTATCTTGAATAGTCAGGGTGTAATTTGCAATGGTATTATTATTCCCGTATTCGTCGATTTTAATATAATAAGTGCCTGTCTGACTGAAGGTATAGGTAATTTGGGAGAACAACCCGGCTCCGCTATCGCCGTCAAAAGCCAGTTGTGTTGACCCATCGTGATCATAAAGCCCCATTGTGGTATCACCTGTCGGCCCATTTGTGGAGATGATTACCTTTTTAGGCAGCGACGTGACGTCAAATTTTATCCAATCCTGATCCCCAACCGGATCAATACTTAAATCACTTAGTGATGTGCCGATGGTCATTGGCGTTGCTTGAGTATAACTGTCATTGGGTTCATAGGAATCTGCCGCCGCCAAGCTTGGTTTCAGCTGCAGCAACAGGCCCAGCAGGCAGAATGTCGCCACGGCTATCAATCTTTTCTTCATTATTTCCCTCCGTTTTTTTGTTGTCTTCCAATGCAGGGAACGGTCCCCGCATGCGCGGGGCGCAGCGCGACCGTTTCCTGCAAATAAAATCGCCAGACCCAACCGGTTGTTTCCTTATTTCACAACCGGCTTTTTCTTCACGATCTTTTCCTCCACCACCACCATCATGGCCGGCAGGACCAGGAGGGTCAGGAAGGTGGAAATAAGCAACCCCGAGACCACCACCACGGCCATGGGCGCCTGCATTTGGGTGCCCTTGCTCAATCCCAGGGCCAGGGGCAGCATGCCCAGGATGGTGGTGGCTGCGGTCATGACAATCGGGCGCAGCCGGATATGGCAGGCTTGCCGCAGGGTTTCCCGCAGGTCGCCGTGATGATCCGCGCGGTGCTGATTGACATAATCAATCAAGACAATACCGTTGTTGACCACGATCCCGCAAAGCAGCACCAGGCCCATGCCGGCCATGGCGGAAAAAGCATGGCCCGTGGCCAGCAGGGCCGGAGCCATGCCGATCAGGGCCAAGGGCACGGTCAGCAGGATGAGCAGCGGTTGCCAAAGAGATTCAAACAAGGCGGCCATGATCATAAAGACCAGCAGCAATGAGACCACCAATACGCCGGTTAAGCTGGTAAAGGATTCCTTCATGGCCAGGGTTTCCCCGCTGAGGGAAAGCGTGAACTCAGGATAGTCAGCCCGGAGCTTCTCCAGAATGGCGTTGAGCGCGGGCGTCACCTGCTCCAGGCTTCTTTTAAACAAGCCGGCCGACACCACCACCGTGCGCTGCTGGTCCAGGCGCAGGATTTGGCTGGGACCAAGTTTGGGTTTGATTTCAGCCACGGCCTCCAGGGGCAAGGTCACCTGGAGCGGTGAGCGCACCATGAGCCTGCTCAAGGCTTCCATGCTGTTGCGCTGGTCTTCCTGCAGACGGACCCGGATGTCGATTTCCTTGCCTTCTTCCCTGTATTTGGAAGCCGTGGTGCCCCGCACCGCGGTCAAAAGAGTTTTGGCCAGATCGGCCACGGAAAGGTTGTACGCCGCCGCTTCATCTCTTTTGATGTTCAGTCCAATCTCAGGCGCGTTGAGACTGAGGTTGCTTTTAATATTGGTAATGCCCGGCACTTGGCGCAGGTCGCCGATCAGCCGGTCATTGATGGCTTTCATTTTGTCCAGGTCATAGCCTTTGATCTCCATCATGACCGGATCACTGTCCGAAGCCAGGGCGCTGATGCCGTTTTCCCGGCTTTTAAAATTGACTTTGCCGCCGCGCAGGTCTTCCGCGGCCAGGCTGCTTTTAACGGCCTGCATAACCTCATCCGCTTTTCGTTTCCGTTCGGGGCTGAGACTGACCACGATTTGAGCTTCATGCGGCCCCAGGGCCTGGATGCCTTCCCGGGCCATGGACCCGACGGTCACCAATTGACGCCGCACTTCCGGGACCCGGTTCAAAACCGCTTCGATCTTTTCCGTGGTGTTATTGGTCACACCCAATCTGGTGCCGACCGGCATGGTGAGGCTCAGGATGAATTCATCGTGGTCCACTTTTGGAAAAAGGCTTTTGGGCACAACCAGCCATAACAACCCCGCGCTGACCAGCCAAACGGCCATGGTCAAGGCCAGCATTTTGGCAGGATGGGCCAAAGCCGTTTGGATCAAATGATCCATACGTGATTGCAGGTTCCGGGCCGTGCGCACCAGCGGTTCATGCCAGGCAGGACGGGCTTTCGGAGCGCCTTTCCCCAGTCCGGCCAGCATGGGAATAAGGGTAAACGCCACGGCCAGGGAGGCCAGCTGGGAATAGACAATGGCCCAGGAAAGGTCTTTGAACACCTGGCCGATAATGCCGAGCACAAAGATCAGCGGCAGGAAAACCACCAGCGTGGTGCCAATGGAACTGGCGACGGCCCCCAGCATTTCCCTGGCGCCATGCTCGGCAGCTTGCATCGGCGCCCGGCCCATTTGCCGGTAGCGGGTGATGTTTTCAATCACCACAATCGCGCCGTCCACCAGAAGTCCAATGCCAATGGCCAGGCCTGCCAGGGAGACCGTGTTGAGGGTGATGCCCTGCATATAGAGAAAAAAGAGCGTGGCCAGCACCGAAGTGGGAATGGCGGCCGCCACAATGGCCGCCTGGCGGGTGCTGCCCAGAAACAGGTAAAGCACCAGAAAAGCCAGCAGGGCGCCCACCAGGCCCGATTCAATCATTTGCTCAATGCCGGTTTTAATGTATTGCGACTGATCGTAGATGAGCTCCAAATGCACGCCGGCAGGCAGTTTGCTTTGGATGTCCGCCAGGCGGGCTTTAACCGCATCAGCCACCTGCACGATATTGGCATCGCCCTGCTTGAGGACAGCCAGGGCCACATTGTCTTTGTGGTTAAAACGGGAAAAACTGGCGGGCTCCTTCACCGTATCTTCTATTGTGGCCAGGGCGCCCAGTTTGATCATTTGCGGTCCGCCGTAGTTGGCGGCCTCATCGTTGGTTTGCTTCTTCTCCCGGTTGCGGTCCCGGTTGATATCCGCGCTGGGCAAAAGCTTTTGCCTGTCCACTTTGACCACTACATCCCCGAGGTCCTCGGGCTTGCTGATGGCGCCGTCAATGCGCACCACGTAGTCATAAGTCTCATCCTTCAAGTCGCCTGCCGGATAGGTAATATTGCCTTCCTTGACGGCATTCACCACATCCATAATGGGCAGATGGCGGGCGGCCAGTTGGTTTTGGTCCAGATCGACCAGAAGCTGGCGTTCCCGGCCGCCGGTGATGGAAACCGCGGCCACGCCCGGCACCTTTTCCAACAATTCCGTGACCGGCCTTTTGGCGATTTTGAGCAGTTCCCGGCCGTCACGGCTGCCGCTGAGGCTTAATATGGCCACGGGCAAGGCAAAAGGATTAAAGCGCTCGATGCGCGGCTCTTCCGCTTCCCGGGGAAGTTTGATTTTAATCAGATCGATTTTTTCACGGAGGTTGAGGGAGGCAAAATCCATGTCCGTGCCCCATTGAAATTCCACGGTCACCAGGGAGACGCCTTCCTTGGAAATGGAATGGATCCTCTTGACCCCCGGCACCGTACCGCTGGCCTCTTCCACCACCTTGGTAATCAGGGTTTCGATTTCCCGGCTGGAGGCATTGGGATAGCTGGTGATGACCATCAACTGGGGAAATTCCAGGTTGGGCATATATTCACGGGGCAGCCTGTTCCAGGCAATGATCCCCAAGAGCGCGATGAAGGCGTAGACCATGCTGATGGTGACCCGCCGCTTGACAGATGTTTTGATAAAACTCATTGTTCCCTCTTAGTCCCCTTTGGCGCAGGGATTCCACATGTGGAACCCCCACAAATTATTGTTGCCCCTGTAGAGACGACATGCATGGCGTCTCTACAAATCGCCGTATTACCTTAGGCCGCTACAATTCCTTATAAACCTCGGGCTTCCCATAACGCACCTGTTCGCCCGGTTTGACCGGCC
>CAYVTN010000290.1:0-4123 GCA_964454395.1 uncultured bacterium
GGGAACTTCGTTATTATACCATATCATCAAACGAAAAAGTCCGACAGGCTCCTAGTATTTAATTATATCCACCTTATTACTTTTGGCATAATCAATGATATCCCGATCTCTTGTGATTAATTTTCCATTAAGGTACTTTGAAGTTGAAATAATGAATCGATCAGCCGGATCATGGTTGTTGAAGGTTTTTAAATTAACACTATCGATTACAATCTTTTCATTTAAAGGGCATACATTTATCTTTGCAATATTCTTGGAGTATTCGACCCAATCATTTAAATCCATGTTAAAGTGGATCCTTTTCCTGCGCTGCAATACAGCCAATTCCCAGACGGATATCGCAGATACCCAAAGATGATCAGTTGCACTTGCCTTGTCGATGGTCAGCCGGTTGCCTGAGCCGGGAGAGCCGGAATAAAGATGCGCTCTCATGATTTTTTGTTTGCGCCTGGCCTAGGATTGGTTACAATTTCTAAAATGCCCCAAAGGACGGAAAAATGAAACCAACCCAGGCCCAATTACAGGCCCTATGCCCTAATCTGGATGCTTCCTGGATCATTCAACACCTGGAACGCCTTGATGACCGCTATTTCAGCCGCTTTGATAGTGAGGCCGTGGCTCATCATCTCCAGCACATTGCACGCCTTACTTCCAGCCAACCGGTTGAAATCGATGTTCAGCCTACGGGGCAGGGAACCCTTTCGCTGGCCCTTTTTTCCTTTGATTATGACGCCGTATTTTCATTAATCACCGGTGTGCTGAGCAGCATGGGTTTTGAAATTTTAAGCGGCGGGGTTCATACTTATCAGCGCCGGACAACGCCTTTGCCCGGAGGCCCCCGGCTTAAAAACTTTGGCGGTAAAATGAGCCTGCCGCCTTTGGCCAGGCGAAAGATCATTGATCATTTTACCGGGGGGCTCATTGGGCAACAACCGCTGCAGGACTGGAAGAACAGCCTGCGCCGGCAATTGGAACAGGTGATTTTGCTTTTGGAGTCCGGCCGTGATGAAGACCTGAGCAGGGCCAAACATCTGGTGAATGATAAAGTGGCCGGCCGTCTGCGTGCACTGCAGGCCGGCGAAGGGCTTCACCTGCTGCCCGTGAGCATTGCCCTGGACAACCAGGCCGGGGACTTTACCCGCATGACCGTGACCTCCGAAGATACGCCCATGTTCTTGTATTCTTTCAGCAATGCCTTGAGCCTGCACGGCTTGTCCATTGAACATGTGACCATTACCACCACGGACAAAAAAGTTGAGGACGTCATCGATGTGGTGGACAAAAGCGGTCACAAAATCGAGGACGATTCGGTTTTGGAGCGCATCCAGCTGTCGGTGCTGCTCACCAAACAATTTACTTATCATTTAAGCCAGGCGCCTGATCCTTACGCCGCCCTGGCCCGGTTTGACTATTTGGTGGAAGACATCATCAAAAAGCATCAGCAGGGCGCGTGGGCGGAATTTCTGAGCTCTCCCAAATTAATGCAGGAACTGGCCAAACTGTTGGGCACCAGTGATTACCTGTGGGAAGACATGATTCGTCAGCAATACGAGACGCTTTTACCCATGCTCCGACCCCATGCCGAAGGCCGGCCCATCGTAGAAACCACGGCCACCCTGCCGGACCGCCTGGAGGCTGCGCTGGAAAAAGCGGGCGGTTATGAGCAGC
This sequence comes from uncultured bacterium, assembly GCA_964454395.1. Classification (GTDB taxonomy): domain Bacteria; phylum Oederibacteriota; class JAAXVQ01; order JAAXVQ01; family JAUVAV01; genus CAVQBK01. The sequence continues at coordinate 1,669 of CAYVTN010000290.1, forward strand.
AGCAGGAAGTGCTCAATGAATTCAAGGACCGGGAAATTTTTTTGTTTGACCTCGACCATATTCTCGGTCCCCGGTCCGATTTCCGCAAGCTCAGCGAGCAACTCACTTTTTTGGCGGAAGTCATCCTGAAGAAAACCACCCAACTGGTTTATCGTCATTTGGCCGACCAGTATGGCGAGCCCAGGACCGTGGCAGGCCTGCCCGCGGCTTATGCGGTGCTGGGGCTGGGCAAACTGGGCGGCGCGGCCCTGGGCTATGCCTCGGACATTGAGATCATGGTGGTCTACAGCGACAACGGTCAAACCGACGGCCCCAAAGCGATGACCAATGCGGAATTTTTTGACTTGCTGGTCAAAGAGACCGTGCGTTTCATACGTTCCAAAAGGGAAGGGATTTTTAATATCGACCTGCGCTTGCGTCCTTTTGGCAGCGACGGCCCTTTGGCCTCCAGCCTGGCGTTGTTCTGTGATTATTTTGGCCAGGGCGGGGCTGCCCATGCGGTGGAAAAGCTGGCGCTGGTACGCATGCGCCCTGTGGCCGGTGACCCGGAGCTGGGCGCCCAGTTGGCAAGGCTGCGCGATGATTTTATTTATGCGACCCGAGATATTGATCTTAAAGCCTTCCGTGATTTGCGCCAAAAACAATTTGAGGAAAAAACCAAGACCGGCGGCGTGAATGCCAAGTTCAGTCCCGGCGCTCTGGTGGACCTGGAATACGATGTCCAGTTGTTGCAGGTGATCTATGGACAGGATTACCCCGTGCTGCGTACGCCAAGAATCCATCAGGCCCTGGGCGGCCTGCAGGAAGTAGGCGTGATCAGCCGGGAGGAAGCCGAAACCCTTATAGCGGCTTACGGCTTTTTCCGCAACCTGATCAATGGACTGCGCATTCTGCGCGGCTCGGCCCGCGATCTGTTTATGCCCGCACCCGATGCTTTGGAATACAGGCATCTGGCCAGACGGCTCGGCTATGTTGGCGGCCAGGGATTGGAACCGGCCAAAGAATTGTTCGTGGAATTTGAAACCCACAGCGCGGCGGTACGGGCTTTTGTGGAAAAGCATTTTGGCCGCGATGCGCTTCCCGGTCAGAGACCGGGCAATGTGGCTGACTTGATCTTGTCCGAAGCCCTGCCCGTGGAAAATCGTCTGGCCATCCTTACTCAGGCCGGTTTCACCAATCCCCGGCGGGCGGAAATTAACCTGCGTCATCTGGCCGGTGCGGAGCCCCTGCAGAGGGAGCAGATGGCCAGATTGGCCGTGCTGGCGGTGGATATATTGGGGCAAAAAGCGGATCCTGACATGGCGCTCAACAATTGGGAGCGCTTTGTGCACCAGTTGGAACAAGCGCAAATTCATTTTGAAGCCATGCGGGCCCAGCCCATGCGGCTCAATATTTTATTGGATATTTTTTCCACCAGTCAATTCCTGGCCGAGGCGCTCATCCATCACCCCGATTATTTGGAATGGGCCACTGATCCTGACCTGCTGAAAAAAGTGAAAACCCGTGAAGATTACAGCCATGAACTCAATACCCGGACCAATCTCCGGGAGGCGTCGTGGCTGGGCGCCTTGCGACTCTACCGGCGCCGGGAATTCGTGCGTGTCGGCATTCGCGACATTTGCCTGAAAGCCCCCATGGACGATATTACCCTCGAACTTTCCAATCTGGCCGAAGCCTTGGTGGAGGAAGCACTGCAGCACAGCTGGCAGGCGCTCTCCGATGCCGGCCAATTGCCGCCCGCGCCTTGGGAAGCGCCTGGGCGCCATTATTGCATGTTGGCCTATGGCAAGCTGGGCGGGCAGGAACTCAACTACAGCTCGGACATTGATTTGGTGGCTTTCTATGACGACCGCGTCATTGATAAAACCCATTATACGGCCCAATCATCGCAGGAGGACCCTTTTTCGCTGGTCACTGAAAATTGCCGGGCTGCCTTGGCCTCCTATACGGAAGAGGGCTTGGTTTACCGGGTGGATTTCAGGTTGCGGCCTTACGGCGTTGCCGGACCGCTGGTGCCGTCCTATACGTCACTGGTGGATTATTACCATCACCATGCCGAACTCAGTGAACTGCAGTCCCTGATCAAGATGCGTCCCGTGGCCGGCAACCTGGAACTGGGCGCCGCTTTTTTGGGGGAAGTGCATCACTTGCTGACCCAGGGCTTTGAGCGCGGACGGGTGACCGCTTCCATTGAACACATGCGCAACCAGGCTTTGAAAAAGCTTCTTCATTCCGGCCATCCCGTCATGGATGTTAAAAGCGGCATGGGCGGCATAAGGGATATCGAATTTTTAATTCAGGGACTGCAGCTGATCCATGCCCATGACCATCCGCGGATTCTGGAAGGCCATACCCTGCGGGCATTGGCCAAATTGCTGGAAGCCAACCTGATCACCGGCCCAGCCTACAACCGGCTTAGTGAAGATTGTATTTATTTAAGACGGCTGGAACATTT
>CAYVTN010000291.1:0-4112 GCA_964454395.1 uncultured bacterium
GAAATGTATTTGAACCAGATTTATTTGGGCAGCGGCGCCTATGGCATCGAAGCCGCCGCCAGAAAATATTTTGGCAAGCATGCCAAAGACCTGAACTTGCCCGAAGCAGCGCTTATTGCCGGCCTGCCAAAGGCACCCAATGGTTATAATCCTTATCACTATCCTGACCGGGCTTTAAAACGGCGTAACTTGGTGCTTACCCAAATGCAGCGGCTCGGTTACATCTCCCAGGAAGAAGCGGAAGCGGCCAAGAATACACCACTTTCCTTGTCTTCGGTGGATGTCTCCGATGCGCCCTATTTCGTGGAATATGTACGGCAGCAATTGGAGGATCGTTACGGCAGCAATGCTATTTACCGCTCCGGCTTGAAAGTATTCACCACCCTTGACCTGGACATGCAGCGCAAAGCCCAGGACGCGATGAATGAAGGCCTCGTGTCTGCGGAAGCCATTATTAAACCTCATTTGCAAAATGCGCCCGGTCAAACACCGGAACCAGTGCAATGCGCCCTGGTCCTGATTGATCCGGCCACCGGTGAAATTAAGGCCATGATTGGCGGCAGGGATTTCCAGGAAAGTAAATTCAATCGCGCCGTCCAGGCCCAGCGGCAACCGGGCTCAGCCTTCAAGCCCTTTGTTTATGCCACGGCTTTCAAACAAGGTTACACCCAGGCTGACATTATTTTGGATACGCCGGTGGTATTCAAGGATGATTTGGGCAAAGTATGGAAACCGGAAAATTTTTCCAACCGTTTTTTCGGGCCCACCACATTACGGACTGCGCTGACCCATTCCCGCAATGTGGTGACCGTTAAATTACTGGATAAAATCGGGGTGAATAATGTCATTAAGACCGCCAGGATGATGGGTATTCGCAGTCCTCTAAAACCTTTTCTCACCCTGGCATTGGGTGCTTCCGAAGTCAATCTCTTGGAATTGGTTTCCGCTTATGGTGCCTTTCCCAACCGGGGCATTCGGGTGGAACCCTACAGCATCATGCGGGTGGAAGATTCCAATGGCCGTGTGCTTCAGGACAAAACACCCCAAAGGCAAGAAGCCCTGGATGAAGCCACTGCCAGCATCATGTGTAATGTACTGCAAAACGTCATCAATCACGGAACAGGCTATACGGCCCGGCGTATGGGCTTCAAACCGCCGGCCGGCGGTAAAACCGGCACCACCAATGATTTTACTGATGCATGGTTTATTGGATTTACCAGTGAATTGGTGGCCGGCGTATGGATTGGATTGGATTCCCACGACAGCATGGGTCACGGGGTTACCGGCGGCCGTGTGGCCTGTCCTATCTGGACCAAACTGATGCTCAAACTTTATGAACATCGCACGCCTCCCAATTTCACCGTCCCCGACAGTGTGGAATTCGTGAAGTTTTGCAAACTTTCCGGGCTGCTGGCCAATGCCGCCTGCGGCAAATACAGAACCACTGGCGCCTTTGCCATTGGCACGGCGCCGACACAACATTGCGATCTTCATCCTGACAACGGTCTGCCGGGAAACAATAATGTCAATTTAAATATGTCGCCCGATCTGGCCGATGTGGATACGGACAGTGAAGCCGGGGACAGCCAACCGGCTGCATCAAATAAGCCAAAGCCGTCCAAGCCGGTTAACAACAGCCCCGGCCGGCCGCCTATGTTTTAGGGAATTGTCATTGATGCCCGAGGCTTAAGGGTACATATGCCCGCCATTACCGCGACCTATGCAATATCGGGATTCCCGATATCAATGACGATACGGTCTGCTTTGCGCTACCTGTCAATGGGCTGACATTGGTCCCGCGAATGCTGGGATGCCGTACCCCTACACAACATACATTGTCTTCCGGCCAACCAAGTTCCCGGACCAATAAAGCTTTGATTCAAAAAAAAACCTGCCATCATTGCTGATGGCAGGTTTTTTTACTTTCTTTGGTTATAGCCCGTTTATTTCTTTTTGGAACTCTTCTTGGCGGTTTTGGCGGCAGCCTTTTTAGCCACTTTTTTCACCGTCTTCTTCACCGCTTTTTTTACACTTTTCTTGGGTGCTGATTTGGCGGCAGCCCTTTCCTCCAACACCGCATGGGCGGCGGCCAACCGGGCAATAGGCACACGGTAAGGCGAGCAGGAGACATAGGCCAATCCGACTTGGTGGCAGAATTTCACTGATGCCGGATCACCGCCATGTTCCCCGCAAATACCCAATTTGATATTGGGCCTTACGGAGCGGCCTTTGTCCACGGCCATGCGCACCAACTGGCCCACACCTTTGACATCCAAGGTCTGGAAAGGATCTTTTTCCATAATCTTGTCATCCATGTATTGGGTGATGATTCTGCCCGTATCATCGCGGGAGAAACCAAAGGTGGTCTGGGTTAAGTCATTGGTGCCAAAAGAGAAGAAGGTTGCTTCCTGTGCAATTTCATCGGCAGTGAGTGCGGCGCGGGGCAGCTCGATCATGGTACCGATGGCGTATTTAAACTTGGCGCCTTTTTCTTTTTTCACTTCGGCAATAACCCGTTCGGCAACGGCTTTTTGGTTTTTAAGTTCGTTAACATTGCCCACCAGGGGAATCATGATTTCCGGCACGACCTGATTGCCTTCCTCATTACAGGCAGCGGCTGCTTCTGCAATGGCCCGCACCTGCATTTCCGTGATTTCCGGATAGGCAATTCCCAGCCGGCAGCCGCGATGGCCCAACATCGGGTTGAGTTCATGCAACTGGCTGACCCGTTCCAGCAATTTTTTCTTTTCTTCCAAAGCCGGATCATGGGGACTGGCAATTTCCATTTTAGCGATTTCGACCATCAGCTCTTCCCGTTTGGGCAGGAATTCATGCAGCGGCGGATCAAGCAGACGGATGGTCACCGGGTAGCCTTTCATGCTGTCAAACAAACCTTTAAAGTCACTGCGCTGCATGGGCAGTAACTTTTCCAGGGCCACGCGCCGGCCATCCACATCTTTGGCCAGAATCATGGCCTGCATATGGGGCAAACGGTCTTCGGCGAAGAACATATGTTCCGTGCGGCAGAGCCCGATGCCCTCGGCTCCAAAACCGCGGGCGCGCTGAGCATCACGGGGAATGTCGGCATTGGCGCGGACCTTGAGGGAGCGCACCTGGTCAACCCACCCCATAAATTCTTCAAACTCATCGGAAAGTTCCGGATCTTTGGTGGGTACCTTGCCTTCAATAACCCGGCCCGTGCCGCCGTCCAGGGTGATCCAGTCGCCTTCATGGAAAACTCTGCCATTGGTTTCAAAGGCATTGCCCTCTTCGTTGATACGGATATCTTCGCAACCGGCCACGCAACATTTGCCCATACCGCGGGCCACTACGGCCGCATGAGAGGTCATGCCCCCGCGAGCGGTTAAAATGCCTTTGGAGACTTCCATGCCGTGAATGTCATCAGGCGAGGTTTCTTCACGGACCAGGATAACATCCTCGTCTTTTTCTTCGGCCCAGCGCACTGCTTCTTCAGCGGAGAAAACAACACGGCCGGCGCCGGCGCCGGGAGAGGCGGCCAAGCCTTTGGCCACCACATTGATCGTGGCCGCAGGATCAATAATGGGATGAAGCAACTGATCCAATTGTGCCGGCTCCACCCGTTTGATGGCTTGTTCCTTGTTGATCAATTTTTCTTTGACCATTTCCACGGCAATGCGCACGGCCGCGGCTGCGGTCCGTTTTCCGGTCCTGGTCTGAAGCATGAAGAGTTTGCCCTTTTCAATGGTAAACTCGAAATCCTGAACGTCATGGTAATGTTTTTCCAGTTTTTTGGTGATGGTGTGCAGTTGTTTGAAGACATGGGGCATTTCTTCTTCCAACTTGGCAATAGGCTGGGGGGTGCGCACGCCGGCAACCACGTCTTCCCCTTGGGCATTGGTCAGGTATTCGCCGTAAAAGAGATTTTCTCCGGTGGAAGGATTGCGGGTAAAGCCCACGCCCGTGCCGGAGTCATAACCCATGTTGCCGAAGACCATGGCCTGAATATTGACGGCGGTTCCCAGCTCGTCGGGAATTTCATTCATTTTGCGGTAATAGATGGCACGGTCATTGTTCCAGGAACGGAAGACCGCGTCGCGGGCCATAAACATTTGCTGCATGGGATCCTGCGG
>CAYVTN010000292.1:0-4095 GCA_964454395.1 uncultured bacterium
TCGCGGTCAGCGCGAGTCGAGTCCCAATTTAAGCCCGAAAAAGAAAATTGGCCAAAGGCGGGCCGCTTACCATTCAGGTGAAATGACTTTTCATGAATAGCTTTGTACTAAAAATATAATTCGAAATTTGATGGCGGATTTTGGAAACCTTTGTTATTGATCGCTGCGCGATAAGCCGCTTCCTCACTGGGTTTTATGTAAACAAAAATCTTTAATCACAGGAAGTGGGGAACAACGGGCATGCAAAGGAGGCAAGACTTGTGAAAAAAGCGTCATCCCAACCAGCACCGGCCAAAGCTAAAACCAAAGCCAACGCCTTGCCGGTGAGGCAGCAAGACACATCCTATAACCTGCCGCAGATAAGCAGGTCTGCCACAGGCAGCGGACCTTTGAATCCGCCGCTGCCTCCTTCCGGTGCTTGTGCCTGCGATGGCGGTTGTCCGCGCTGTTCGTTGCCTTTCGATTACCCTGCGTTCAATCATCCTACGGCCATCGAAACCAGTGAAGACCAGGCCCGCAGCCTGTCCGCCCGGCTGGCCCAAAGTGGCATAATGGATGAGCTGTTCACCATGCCCTGGATGCAGGCCGGGGAACCCATGGCGATTCATCGTGATCACCAGGCTGCGCAACAAGCCAAACGCCGCAATGCCAAAGCCTTTACGGTAGGACGCCATATTTACTTCGGCGAAAATCAATATCAGCCACAAAGCGCCAAAGGCCGGCTGCTGCTCGCGCACGAAATCATTCATGCGCTGCAGCAAACCAGCCATCATCAGACCGTGGTGCAGCGTGATCCCGGTGATATGGAGATGGTGGAGATTTATGTGGCCGAAGAGGTGATGGTGGTCCATTACGAAGGCGAAACCCCGGACACTTTGCGCATCACCCGCATGGAAACGTTTGATACCAGCAGGCCCTATGAATTATCGCGCCAGGAAGGGCGCAACATCATCAGTACCGTGGGCGGTGAACCGCGGGACGTGGTGGAGTATGTCTTTCAAAATCAGGAGCAGATGGACCGTTTCAATACGGCGCTGGAAGATAGAAGCACGCCTGTGCCCGTGCGTATCCGGCCGGGGTCCGGGCAGACCGCACCAGTGGCCGGCGAGGAAGGCGGCGAGCCCATGGGTGACCGTCCATCGCCTTTGGAGCCGGATTATTCGGTGCTGGCCGGCAATGAAGAACTGGCCCGGTTGCTCTTTGCCTTCCTGGGACGCTTTGCCGGGTTCACGCCCGCGGAAGCCCTGGCCACGGACGGTCTTACCCAAGATGAGATCACAGGCATGGTCACCGCCCACCCCGAGGCGGAGGTGATCATACAATATTTCACGCAAGGCTGGCATGAATACCAGGCTACGGGCAACACCGAGATGTCTCCCTATGCCCTGCTGCAGGAAACCATTTTGGTGCAGCGCCGCAACGGCAACTTCAATGCCCTGCGCAATAATTTGCAGATCAGCAGTGACCGGGACGGGTTAGGTATTTTTGACCGGCGCAACCATATCCGGTATTACGATCAAAACGGCCAGCCTCTTCTGGGCGTGGATGGTTCCTACCGTGACAATGGCTACCGGGCCTTTGAAGTGCCCTCTTTTGCTATTGAATTCGAAATTTCGGGCGGCCTGGCCCAGGTGCTCAATGCCGTGCGCCAGATCTCGGCCGATCAAACCGTGCAAGTGGTACAGGCCATCCAGGGTTATATGGACAATGCCGACCTCTTGTGGCCTCGCATTCGCAGCGGTTGGGATGCCTGGAGCGATTTGCAGGAGGAGTGGGAGCGCACCATGCCGGTGCTGGTCGGATTTTTAGGGGCCCATTTGGTGGCGCTTGTGCTTAAGCAGGCAGGCCATCCTATTGCGCGCAGTATTGGCGTAGGCATTGATCTGGCTTTGCGGGCAGCGTCCTATTTTTTCAACATCCTGTTTGTGGGCGAATTGTTGGTGCTGGCCTTACAATGCGGCCGCGAACTCTCCATGGTGGAGCGGCCCGAGGAAGACGAAAACTTTGATGAGTTGTCCCGGATGCATTTGAGGAATGCAGTAACCCTCATGCGGCGGCTGATTATCATGGCTATCAACTTCGGCCTGACCGTGCTCATGGTGCAGACCGCCAGGAATACCGCCATTTGGCTCGGCGAAGCCTTGCCGCCGGGCGGACGCGGACCGGGCGGCACGGCGCCGGCGGAAGCGGTCACGCCCGAAGGCGTTCGCGTGCCTGTACCCGGCGCAGCACCTGAGGCAGCGCCGGCGACCACGACAGGCGGCGGGGGCGCCGGCTTGCCCACCGGGCCGCGGGCAATACCTATTTCTCCGGAAATGCTGATGGAGGGCACGGAAGGCGGTGGAGCAGGCGGCAGTGGTCCGGGCCGGCCGGGCGAAGGGCCCACACCGCGGCGCAGGCGCATTGTACGGCCTGAGCCTGAACCAGCGCCGGAAGAACCGGGGGGAGAACCGGCAGCGCCGGAACCAGCACCGGCACCTGCCCAGGAAGCCGTACCCGCACGGCCACGCAGCATGGAGAACCCCCATGAATTTGAAGCCCGCATGTTGGAAGAATATACCACCGGCCGCAATCCGGTGTCGCGCGCTTATTTTTGGTGGCGGGGCAGGGCCAGAGGAAGCTTGGGCGGATTTGTCACTGCCCTGCGCGCCCATGCCCGGGCCACGGGCATGCGTTTGCCGCGTTTGAACCGGGCCGTACTCAGGGAAACCGTATGGCAATTCATGGAGCGCCATCAGGATTTGCGTCAGGTGTTTGATGCAGATCTGGCTGCCGCCCAACGCGCCGTAGAGGCCCAGCGCCGGGTGATCGCCGAAGGCGGCAATACGCCTTACCACCAGGCACGCCTGCAGGCTCTGGAAGCGCGCTATGAGAGCCTGATGGATTGGGCATTGCGGCCGGTGGGCAACAAGCGACCTGATCTGATTGAACTCTGGGCGGACAGGGAAGCAGTCATGGTCACCGATATTACGGAGCGGCCTTATGACCCCTCCCATAATTTCAAGACCAGGTTTTATATTAAGGTATTGCAGGAAGTCCTGGGTTGGGAGGATGTGACAGGCCATGATTTCCGCAGCACCATGGAAAGCACGCCGCTGGAGTAGGGGCCCGATTCCAGTTTATTTTGGTGCCAGCCACGGACTTTCAATCAATTATCATTTTTTATTCACTTTTTTTATGTTTTTTCTTAAAGTGTCAAAGTGACTCCGGCCCCCGTGCTATGATTTTAACCGGGATCCAGGGATTTTTGCCATCATTAATATCTTTTACTGGGCCCCGGCTACATCACGCCGGGGTGACATATGTAAAGATATTTATGACTCACTACCCCAGGTTCTGTTTATCGCGCAGCGATTCATAAACAATTATTTCCCGTTTGGTATTTTGTTTTGAAACAAACACGACAGTTAATTAAATGAATTTCACTTGATAAGGCCGCAACGGCTTGCCGTGCTGTGCCTGATTTGATATATATTAAAGAAGGCCTCCGGCTGTCAAAAAGACTGACTATCACGCCTGACAACTTAATCTTTTCCATTTCAATAAATAAAACCGCGCCGCTTCCTGCGCGGAGATTCATTATACAAAGGAAAAAAATGAAGCACAAGTCAATGATCAAGGCCACGGTGGTGGCCGTTATCGTAAGTTTTCTGCTCCCTTCCCTGATGTGGGCTTTTGAGCAACCCGCTTTATCCCTAGCCAGCCATGACCTTCTTTATTTAAATAAACCCCTTCGCCTGCCGGCGCGATGGGGCCACGTGAAGCAGGCTGTCCCGGGACATTCCAAAACCGTGATAGGTATTGAGGATCTGCATTGCAACTATGAAGTCCAGAAGAACATCGCCAGGATCATCCAACACTTGCGGCAGCATTGGAACGCGACGTTGGTGATGGAAGAAGGCGCGGCCAACAAGGTGAATCTGCAGTGGTGGCAAGCGTTTCCCGGAGAAGGCCCTAGAGAAGACGTGGCTGATTATTTTATGCGTCAAGGCAAACTCTCCGGCGCGGAATATGCCGCGCTTAAAGACCCGGCCTTGCACCTAAGTGGTTTGGAGAACAAAGCCCTGTACGATCAAAGCCTCCAATTGGCCAAAG
>CAYVTN010000293.1:0-4080 GCA_964454395.1 uncultured bacterium
TGTGGCCTATCCAGGTTGTATTTCGCAAGCGTTGAGAAAATGGATTTTCTCTTCGAGCAAGCCCCTTTGGAGCGAGTGCCTTGCGACCCGGATGCCCGATCCCGGGCAACCCTTGTAAGAGTTTTTCAGCAGCCTGCTAACCTTTTTTTACGGCCAGACCTTTTTGTAAAAGCCGGTCCGCAGCCCGCCGCCATTGGGCTGAAGTCGGCGGTTTCAAAGATGCCAGGGGATAGGTCAGACCCAATTCTTCCCATTTATGCACCCCCAAGCGGTGATAACCGATTAGCTCAATGTCAGGCTTATAAGGCAGACTACAGGCATATTCCGCCAAGGATTGAAATTCCGCTGGAGAATCATTAATTCCGGGCAGCAGCACCCTGCGAATCAAAAGACGCCCGGGGCGCTGGGCGGCCAGACGGCCAAAAACCAGCACGTCCTCATTGGTCTTGCCTGTGATGGCTTTATGCAACACCGGGTCACAGGCCTTGATGTCAAGCATCACCAAGTCGGTTACGGCCAGCAGGTTGTTCTGATTTTTCACATGGCAGGTGCCGTTGGTGTCCAGGGCCGTGCTTAGTCCCAGACGGTGGGCACATTTAAACAATCCGATGACAAAATCAGGCTGAAGACTGGGTTCCCCTCCTGAAACCGTAACCCCGCCGCGATGTTTGGCCAAATAAGGCACCAACGTCTGGAGCCGCTCTTCAGCTTCGTCCAGACTGATTTTTTGCGCTCCCTCGGTTGACCAGGTATCGGGATTTTGGCAAAAAGTGCACCGGTAATTGCAGCCGGCCAGAAAAAAGACGCACCGTAATCCCGGCCCGTCACGTGTGCCCAGGGTCTCAATGGAATGAACCCATCCTGCCTTTTTTTTACGAGGCATAACGCCCCTCCTTGTTTCTTAAAACCTTAAGGAGCAATTCACTTGTGCCCTGCTTGCGGTTTTAGAACCAGTGACCCGGCAGAGCCGAAAAAAACACAGGGTATGGGTAGGGAACAGTCGCGACTGTTCCCTACAAATCATCTACCCCGACCGAGTGGAGATATTGTTATAATCGGGACGCCATCAGCTGCGAAAAAACGTAACTGTTGGAAATACAGAATCCAAAGAATTAAAACGGCAAGGGCAACATTTTTGCCCTTGCCTTCTTATTATCGGCGCGATGTTTACCAGGCTAAATCATTTCATGGAAGGTGCGGCGTAGAATTTCTTCCTGATGCTCACGGGAGAGTTTGGTGAAGTGAACTGCATAACCGGAGACACGGATGGTGAGCTGGGGATAATTTTCCGGATGCTTCATGGCGTCACGCAACAAGTCGCGGTCAAGTACATTAACATTAATATGATGGGCGCCTTTGGTGAAGTAGCCGTCAAGCAAATCATTCAGGTTATCCTGACGGCTGCCCTCATCGGCCCCCAAGGCCTGAGGCACAATGGAAAAGGTGTTGGAGATACCGTCCATAGCCGCATAATAGGGCAGTTTGGAGATGGAGTTCAGGCTGGCCAAGACGCCGTTTTTCTCTCTGCCGAACATGGGATTGGCGCCGGGAGCAAAAGGTTCGCCTTTTTTCCGGCCGTCGGGCGTGGCGCCGGTTTTCTTGCCGTAAAGCACGTTGCTGGTAATGGTCAAAATCGACAAAGTTGGCGTGGCCCGGCGGTAAATGGGATGTTTGCGCAGTTCGGTAATAAAGGTAATGATCAAATCGCGGGCCCGGTTGTCCGCCCGTTCATCGTCATTCCCAAAAGCGGGATAATCGCCTTTAATGATGAAATCCGTGGTCAGTCCCTGCTTGTTGCGCACAGGTTCGACCTTGGCGTAACGGATGGCGCACAACGAATCCACCACCACCGACAACCCGGCAATGCCAAAGGCCATTAGCCGGTCTACCTCCGTATCGAGCAGGGCCATTTGCGCGCTTTCATAATAGTAGCGGTCATGGGACCAATGGATGACATTCATGATATTGACATATTTTTCCGCCAGCCAGGACAATACGGCCACAAAGTTTTCATGCACCTGGTCATAATTCAAATATTTCCCTTTCAACCCGGGAATATCGGGCACGACCTGTTCCCCGTAAATCTCATCGCGGCCTTCATTCAGGGCCAGCAACAAAGCCTTGCCGAGATTGCAACGCGCGCCGAAATATTGCATCTGGCTGCCCATCTTCAGCAGGGACACGCAGCAGGAAATACCGTAATCATCGCCCGCAATGGGCCGCATCAAATCGTCATTTTCGTATTGCAGGGAGCTGCTCTTGATGGCCATTTGGGCGGCAAAATTTTTCCAGCCCTGGGGCAGCCGGGGCGAATAAAGAATGGTTAAATTAGGTTCCGGAGCAGGCCCCAAATTGTTGAGGCTTTGCAAAAACCTGAAGTCTGTTTTGGTTATTTTGGCGCGGCCGTCGCCGCCCATGCCGCCCAGCACCAGCGTCACCCAGACCGGATCGCCGGCAAAAATCTGATCATACTCAGGAGGACGCAATTGCCGGATCATGCGCAGCTTGATCACAAGGTCATCAATCAATTCCTGTGCGCCCGCTTCGGTCAGGCGCCGGGCCTTGAAATCACGTTCGATATAAATGTCAAAAAAAGCCGACAGGTGGCCAATGGACATGGCCGCGCCGTCCGATTCCTTGGCGGCCGCCAAGTAAGCCAGATAGGTCCACTGAATGGCTTCCTGCGCATTTTTGGCCGGGTGGTTCAAGTTAAAGCCATAACTTTTTCCCAACTCATTTAATTCTTCCAGGGCTTTGATTTGTTGGGACACTTCCTCGCGCAAACGAATGGTCTTGGTATCCATACTTTCATGATCGACCTTCGTCAAATCTTTTTTCTTTTCCGCAATCAGATGGTCCAAACCGTAGAGGGCGACGCGGCGGTAATCGCCAATAATCCGTCCCCGGGCATAATTGTCGGGCAGACCGGTAATGATACCCAGACGCCTTAATTTTTTCATCTCCTCCGTGTAGATGGCAAAAACGGCATCGTTGTGGGATTTGCGGTACTTGGTGTAAATTTCCGTAATTTTCGGGTCCAGCTCAAAGCCGTGGGCCTGGCAGGCCTTCTGTACCACCCGGACACCACCCACTGGTTTAATGGCGCGCTTCAAAGGCTTGTCCGTCTGCAACCCCACAATTTTTTCCTGCTTTTTGTCGATGAAGCCGGGCGCATGGGACACAATGCTGCTCGGGGTTTTGACATCGATATCCAGCACGCCGCCCTGGACGCGTTCCTGATTTGTAAGCGCAGTTACTTTTTTCCATAGTTTGGCGGTGCGGGGGGTGGCTGAAGCAAGAAAAGTTTCATCACCATCATAAGGTTTATAGTTGCGGTAAATAAAATCCTGCAGATCGGTTTTAACGCACCAGCGCCCTGATTTAAATCCTTCGTGCTGCTTAATAATAGCCATCTTTCAGTCCCTTTCTCGAGCTAAAAAAAAACGCCCGGACTCCACTTGGATAAGCGGATAGCCCAGGCGGTCGGCTACAACGCAATGCTTTGTGTCACAATGCTCCCTGATGGTCATCCATCCTGCGCCAGTTACATTGTATCACGTGTTAATTTAAGCTTTTTTACCAGAATGAAGTCTGCCCTGTCAAGAGCAATGTTCGGGCGCACTGCCAACAACCGACCCCTGAAGGGTCTATTCAAAAACCAGATCGGAATCGCGGATCCATTTATCGCCCACCATCACCCATTTCCCCTGGCGCAATTCAAAATAGAAAGTCACCGGCTGCCAAATATAAGATTCTTTGCGGATTTCTTTCAAATGATAAGCGATTTGCATTTCGTAATGTGCTGCCGTGTGTTTTTTATTGTCATAGTTGACTTCCACCTTGGTCTCATCAGTTTCCATGAGCAGTTCTTCCGGGAAACGGGAGGGCAAACGCCGTTTCATCTGCTCCCGTGCCCAGTCAAGTTTTTCCGGCAGCAATTCTTTGATCATGGTTTCAAACTGACTGGCCACAGCCGGCTCGACCTGCATGGTGCTTGATTTGACGGCTTCCGGTTCAAAAAATTTCATCACCGCCTTGGTGCCCCAAAACAGGGTCATTGCGCCGGACAGAATATAAAAC